>NZ_JBFAOU010000269.1:0-7350 GCF_040675365.1 Catellatospora sp. NPDC049609
GTCCCTGATAACATATTGCCCTACCCGCCGATCTTCGTAAATCGCCGGAGGGCCGCATGAACCCCGTCCCCACCCGCGCCCGGCGCGGATCGGGCCCGCGGCCGCGGGGCGACCGCGCCGGCCGGGCCGCCGCTTCGTGCCGCTTCCCCGAGACGGTGTCCGGCCGGTGCGGGCAGGTGGCGGCATGAGCGTGATCCAGGATGCGATCCTGTGGCTGAACGACCCGCTGAACTGGACCAATCCGGACGGGATCATCGCGCGGACCGGTGAGCACCTGTGGATCTCGGCGGCGGCGGTGGCGCTGGGGTGCGCGGTGGCATGGCCGCTCGGTATCTGGCTCGGGCACGTCGGGCGGGGCGGGGCGGCCGTGGTGACGGTGACCAACCTGAGCCGGGCGATCCCCACGGTGGCGCTGCTGACCATCTTCCCGCTGACCGTGATCGGCTTCGGGCCGCGCGCCATCATCCTGGCCATGGCCCTGTTCGCGATCCCGCCGCTGCTGGCCAACGCCTACCTGGGTCTGCGCGAGGTCGACCCGGAGGTCCGCGACGCGGGCCGGGGCATGGGCCTGTCGGGCTGGCAGCTGCTGCGCAAGGTGGAGCTGCCGCTGGCGGTGCCGTACCTGGCCAACGGGTTCCGCATCGCGGCGGTGCAGGTGATCGCCACGGCGACGCTGGCCGCGTTCGTCAACGGCGGCGGGCTCGGCATGATCATCAGCCGTGGTTTCGGGCTCGGCCTGAACGCGGGCGGCGGGCAGGTGCTGGCCGGCGGGCTGTTGGTGGCGCTGCTGTGCCTCGGGATGGAGGGGCTGCTGGCACTGGCCGAGAAGGCGCTGCTGCCCAGGGCGCTGCGCCGGGGCGCGCACCGGCCGCCCGCCTCGGTCAGCGACGCGCTGCCGGGTGAGGGCTGAGCCGCAGCACGGCGGCGGACGCCTTCCCGGGGCGACGCCCGGCAGGCGGTGACCGTCGCGGGTGGACTACCGCAGCAGTCCCCGGTCGGCCAGTTCGGCGGTGAGCCGGGCGTTGCCGGTGTACCAGATGGTGTCGATGCCCGCGGCGCGGCCGCCCGCGACGTAGGCCGGCTTGTCGTCGACGAAGACGCACTCGGCCGCCGTGCGACCGATGCGGGCCAGCGCCTTGGCGAAGAAGAGCGGATCGGGCTTCATGTGCCCGAACTCGTGCGACACCAGCAGCCCGGCGATCTCGGGCCGGTCGGCGAACCGGCGGCGGATCATCTCGGCCCGGCGCGGCTCCTGGTTGGTGGCCAGGTACACCTCGTCCACCGCCATGTGCGGCAGCAGGTCGAGCAGCTCGGTGTTCACGGTCACCGCGGCCTCCAGCCACTCGGTGAAGAACGGCTCGGCCGTCACCCCGGTGGTGTGCCGGGCCAGCGCCCGCGCCACCACCGCCAGCATGTCGCCGTCGCCGACCAGCGCGCGCTCCTCGCCCGGATCGTGCAGCAGGTCGTCCTGGAACGCCTGGTAGCCCAGATGCCAGTGGTGCCGTCGCTCCATCTCCGCGGCGAACGCCGGATCGGGGAAGAGCAGCACCCCGTCCACGTCCAGCAGCAGCGTACGCACCATGGCGCACAGCGTAGGGAGCGCGCAGCCCGCACCGCCATGACGTCGATCACCCCCGGCGCGCACCGAAGCTGCACTGACCTGCGGATGTGAACGGTTTGCGAAGTAACCGGCACGGGTAGAGCGAGCACGGTTCACGAAATTTCATCAGGATGTCCCAGGTACGGGCTAAGAAGGCGTTGAGAGATCTTTGCCAGACGGAAGGCTGAATACATGGCAACGCACACCCGGAGGGCGTCCGTCCTCCTGCTGTCCGCGCTCGGCGCGGCGGCGTTCGCGCTGACCGGCTGCGGCCAGGCGGGCTCCTCCGGCACCGAGGCCCCGCCCACCGCGTCCGGCGCCGGCTGCGCCCCGGTCGCGGGTGCGCAGCTGGTGGTCCTCGCCGACGACAAGAAGCTGCAGAACGCCGACAACGTCATCGCGGTGGCCAACGCGAAGGCCGCCTCGCCGGCGCTGCTGGCCGCGGTCGACAAGGTCGCCGCCGCGCTGGACACCCCGAAGCTGATCGCGCTGAACAAGGCCGTCGAGGTGGACCGCAAGACCTCGCAGGTCGCGGCGCAGGACTTCGCCACCCAGGCGGGCCTGACCAGTGGCCTGTCCGGTGGCAACGGCCCGGTCGTGGTCGGCGCGGCCAACTTCCCGGAGAGCCGCACCCTCGCCGAGCTCTACAAGATCGCGCTCAACGCGGCGGGCTTCCAGGCCACCGTGCAGACCACGGGCAACCGTGAGCTCTACGAGCCGGCCCTGGAGCGCGGCGAGCTGACGGTGTTCCCCGAGTACGCCGCGACCCTCACCGAGTTCCTGAACCAGAAGCAGAACGGCAAGGACGCCGCGCCCAAGGCCACCGGTGACGTCGACGCCACCGTGACGGCGCTGAAGGAGCTGGCGACCAAGGCCGGGCTCGCGATCGGCACCCCGTCCCAGGCCGCCGACCAGAACGCGTACGCGGTGACCAAGGCGTTCGCCGACCAGCACCAGGTGAAGACGCTGTCGGACTTCGCCGCCAAGTGCTCGGGCACCGCCTCGATCCTGGCCGGCCCGGCCGAGTGCCCGCAGCGCGCGTTCTGCCAGCCCGGCCTGCAGCAGACCTACGGCATCACGTTCGGCTCGTTCCTGCAGGCCGACGCGGGCGGCCCGCAGACCAAGACCGCCCTCACCACCGGCAAGGCCACCCTGGGCACCGTCTTCTCCTCCGACGGCACCCTCACCACCAACTGACCCACCACCGTCCACCGGCCCGGCGCACTCCCGCGCCGGGCCGCTGCTTTTCTGTGTCGATCATGAACTTATGGGCGTGTTCGACGGCGTGTCGCTGCCCTAACTTCATGATCGACTGCGGTCAGGCGAACCGGAACAGCCGGCCGGGCGGGCCCAGCGGCTGCGGCGGGGCGGTGAGGCGGTGCACGCCGACGGTGAAGAGGACGTCGGCGGGGGCGTCGAACGCCTGCTCGGTGAATCCGGCCTCGGCGAACCAGGCGCGGATCGCGGGGGTCAGGTCGGGGGCCCGGCGGGTGCGGGTCCAGATCACGGTCGCGCCGGGCGCGCACAGTCGCGGCAGCGCGGCGACGGTGGTGCGTACGTCGTCGTCGCTGATGTTGCCCAGCACGCCCGCGAACAGCACGAGGTCGGCGGGGACGGATCCGGCGTACGACGCGAGCAGGCCGGCGTCGGCGCACAGCACGGACACGTCGGCGCCGATGCGCGACGCCGCCTCTCGCGCGACGTCGGCGTTGCGCGGATCGAACTCGACCAGCCGGGCGCGCACCCGCCCCGCGTCGGGCCGCGCGGCCAGCACCCCCAGCAGGTCCCGGCCCTGCCCCGCGCAGGCGCTGACCACCGACAGGGACCGCTCCGGTCGCTCGTCGAGCCAGTCGTCGATATGCCGCCGCACCAGCCGCAGCCGCCGGGACAGGGGCGAGTCCGGATCCTCGTACGGCCGATGCCAGTCGTGCCAGTCCTTCGCCGGAGTCATCGGGACAGGCTGCCAGAGATCCCACCCCGCCGGGCCCCCGCGACCGACCCTGCCCCCGTCCGATCACAGGCCCACCCCGACCGCAGCCACCGCCGCGCCCGCCCAGTCAGATCAATCGATCATGAAGTTGTGGCACTGACACGCCGTCGAACACGGCCATAAGTTCATGATCAACGCGGCGCGGTGGGGGTGGTGGGGGTGGGGGTGAGGAGGGTGCTGAGGGTGGTGAGGGTTACGCCGGTGAGGGTGGTGAGGAGGGTCAGGCCGGTCATGGGGGCGAGCTTGACGGCGTGGGGGACGCCGATGACGCGGGCGCCGGCGGCCAGGGCGCTGGCCACGCCGGTGGGCGAGTCCTCGATGGCGAGGCAGTCGGCCACGTTCACGCCGAGCAGCTTCGCGGCGCGCTGGTACGGATCGGGGTGCGGCTTGGGGAACGCGACCTCGTCGCCGCAGACGACGGCGTCGAAGTTGTGCCGGCCCAGGGTGTCCAGCGCGATGTCCACGCACTGCCGGTTGGTGGAGGTGACCAGGGCCGTGGGCAGGCCGGCGGCGCGTACCTCGTGCAGCAGCTCGCGCGCGCCGGGCCGCCACACCAGGTCGGTGGCGAACAGCCCGGCGACCCGGTCGGTGATCCAGCGGGCGCTGGTCGCGGCGTCGCGCCAGGGCTGGCCGATGCCGTCGTGGAACAGCACCATCGACTCGTCGACCGAGCGGCCCACCATGGCCAGCCGCACCTCGACCGAGATCGCCGCACCGTACGCGTGCGCCAGCTCCTCGATCGCGATGTCCCACAGCGGCTCGCTGTCGAAGAGGGTTCCGTCCATGTCGAAGAGCACTGCCGCGGGAGTCACCCCGAAATGATCCCGCTCCGCGGTCCGCGTCGCAGGTCACCGTGGCTGACATCACGTCGCGCCGGGCCGGCCGGTGGTTTCGCCGATGCGCCCGGCGGCGGCCGCCCGAACACTGGGGCCATGACGGTCCAGATCTACGACATCATGGCCTGCAACGTGTACTGGGACTTCGACGACTCCGTGGGCCTGCCCAAGGAGCAGCACAAGTTCCTGGTCTCCTTCTTCCCGTCCGAGACGCCGGTGCCCGACCTGGTGGACCGGATCACGGCGCGCGGGCCGGGCGGGTACGAGGTCGCGTTCACGAACCAGATGTTCACCAACGCCAACCGCGACGGCTGGATCCACGACCCGTCGCTGAACTACCACTGGTACATGCTCAACGTGCCGACCGGCTTCCTGCCCGAGGGCACGTACACCATCGAGGTGACCACCAAGGACGGGCAGGTGCTCAGCCGCTCGCGGGAGCAGCGCGAGGCGCCGTCGCGGGCGATCGTGGACAGCTACCTGGCCAACCGAGACCGGCTCGGGTACACGCTGACCAGCTGGACCACCCTGGCCGAGCTGGGCGGCCCCGACGCGTACTACGTGTACCGGCTGGCGAAGGCGGCTTCGCTGCGCGAGTTCGACACGCAACGCCTGCTGTGGTGGGACAACATCTACCTCCAGCGGGCCCGCGGCATCGACCCGCAGGCGGGCCTGGACAAGGGCTCCGTGCAGCTGCCCGTCGAGCTGACGCCGGGCGAGAGCTACGGGCTGTTCGTCGAGATCACCGATGGCAACGTGCAGAGCGAGGCCAACATCTGCGTGTTCCAGCCGCACCGGTTCTTGCGGGCATAGGGCCTGCGGGCCTAGGGCCCGCGGGCGTCGCGCCTGAGTGGACCCGCCCGGCGGCGGGCTGTCGGGGGCGGTGGCTAACGTGTCGTCGTCCCCCTCCACCGTGAGAGAAGGCCCTCCCCCATGGCCGTTGAGACCACCTACCTCGAACTGTCCGAAGCCGACGGCGGCTCGCACAAGTTCTACGAGGTCATCGTCGACGACACGGAGATGACCATCCGGTACGGGCGCATCGGCGACGCCGGCGCCACGACGAAGACCACGTTCGCCGACCACGACAAGGCCCGCGCCGCGGCGGCCAAGAAGATCGGCGAGAAGGTACGCAAGGGCTACGCTCCCGCGGTCCAGGGCCAGCGGACCAAGCGGGCCGTGTCGCGCCGCGCCATCGTCAGCACCCGCTCGACCGCGAAGACCGCGCCGGTGCTGTGGCGCTACCGCTCGGGCACGTCCGCGTTCGGCATCTTCGTCGACAGCAAGGTATGCATGGTCGGCAACGAGGCCGGCGTGATCACCACCCTGTCGCACGACGCCGAGGTGCAGCAGCAGTTCAAGCTGCCCGACGGGGTCAAGTGCATCGTCGCCGACGACGCGTGGCTCTACGCCGGCTGCGACGACGGCAACGTGTACGACCTGTCCGGCAAGGTGCCGCGCCTGGCCTACCGGATCGCGCCCGACATCGACATCTACTGGCTCGACATCCACGACGGCATCCTCGGCGTCTCCGACGCGGGCGGCGGCGTGGCCGCGATCGACCACGAGGACGAGTTCCTGTGGCGGCGCAAGAGCGGCGGCTCGTCCGGCTGGATGGTGCGCTGCGACGCCGACGCCGTCCACCACGGCCACTCCGGCGGCGTGACCAGCTACGACTGGCGCACCGGCGAGCAGCGCTGGCACCAGAAGACCGGCGCGGTGCTGTTCGGCTGGCAGGAGAGCACGACGCTGTACGCGGGCACCGCCACCCGCGAGGTCGTCGAGTTCGGCAAGGACGGCTCGGCGCGGCGCGTCTACCGCTGCGACGCGGCGGTGTTCTCCTGCGCGACCAGCCCCGACGGCCAGTACGTGTTCGCCGGTGACAACAGCTCGTCGGTGTACTGCTTCGACAGCTCCGGCAACCGGCTGTGGAAGCTCGGCACCGGCTGCGGCTCGGCGTACTCGATGCAGTACCACGACGAGCGCCTCTACATCGTCACCACCGACGGGTCGCTGGCCTGCATCGACGCCACCGAGCCCGCGATCCGCGCCGCCGAGCAGGGCACCGTGCCCCAGGTCGTCGACGTCAAGGCCCCGCGCATGGAGGCCGTCGCCGCGTCCACCACGGTCGAGGTCGTCAGCGCCGACACCGGCGACGGCATCGTCCTGGAGTGCTTCGAGGAGGGCGGCCGCCTGCGCGTGCGCGTCATCTCCGAGGGCTACCAGCAGTCCTGGCAGGTCCAGTTCCCCAAGGGCATCCGCGAGCCCGGCGCCCGCTACCTCGTCTCCGAGGTCCGCGAGGCCTCCCGCGGCGGCTTCTACCGCGCCTTCGGCGAGATCCGTCGCCTGGCTTAGTGCTGCTCGGCGTTGATTCGTCGGGGGTCGCTCAGGTGACCGAGTTGTCGAGGTAGAGGCTGCTGGCGCAGTCGAGTGCTTCCTCGGCGGTGCCGGCGGTGTGGCCGCTGGGCAGGTACGAGTCTTCGTAGCCGTCCTTGCTGGCCAGGTAGATCGCGAAGCCCCACTGGTTGGCGTAGCCGCCGTAGCGCAGCCTGAACAGCGGCATGGTGGTGCCGTCGGCGAGGCGGCCGCCGATGTAGGCGAACACGCCACGGAAGCGGACGTCGACCGCGGTCAGGGCCGGCCAGTGCGTGCGGGCGTGTTCGGCCAGACGGTTGTGCAGTGAGGTCTTGGTCGACTCGGGCGGAGGTTTGGCCACGGCTGCCATAGTGCCGCACCCGGTGCGGCGTGTCGGTGCGGGCGCGGCGGTGTCCGGGATGGCAGAACATGTCGATGCCGCCGACGAGCCCGTACCCGATCGTCCTGGATTCTGAAGAGCACGCCGCGCTGGTGGCGTTGGCGCGAAGGCCTACGAGCGCGTATCGGCTGGTGGTGCGGGCGCGGATCGTGTTGGCCGCCGCGGGCGG
>NZ_JBFAOU010000270.1:0-7216 GCF_040675365.1 Catellatospora sp. NPDC049609
TGCTGGTGCTCGGCGCCTTCGCCGTGGTGCACCCACGCGCCGCACGTCACGGGCGGCGCGGTCGACCTGACCCTGGTCGACCGCGACGGCACCCCGCTGCCGATGGGCAGCCTGGTGCACGATCCCGATCCGGCGTGCTGCCCCACCGAGTGCGCGGGCGTCACGGGCGACGCGCGCCGCCACCGCGACCTGCTGGCGGGCGCGATGCGCCGGGCGGGCCTGGTGAACTACGCCGCGCAGTGGTGGCACTGGTCGTACGGCGACCGCTACTGGGCCCACCTCACCGGCACGCCCGCCGCCCGCTACGGCGCGATCGGCTGATCCGTGCCGGCGAGCAGCTCGCGCGCCTCCATGAGGGCGAAGCCGAGCAGGTTCAGGCCGCGCCAGCGGCGCGGATCCCAGGCGCCGTCGTCGCGGGCGGACAGGCCGATCCCCCAGACCGCGTCGACCGGGCTCGCCTCCACCAGCACCCGCTGCCCCGTGCCCAGCAGGTACGCGCGCAGCGCCGGGTCCTGCCCGAACTTCGCGACGCTGCCCGCCAGCACCACGGCGTACCGCTCGCGCTCCCAGGCGGCCTGGTCGAACCGGCGTACCTCACGGCCCAGGCCCTTGGCCTCCTGTGGGTGGCCCGCGGAGAGGATGCGCGCTGCGGTCGCCGTGTCCCCGAACAGCGTCGCCTTGCGCCACATCATGTAGTGCTCGGCGGTGGCGAACCGCTGCCCGTCGACGGTGAACGCGGCGGGCCACCACTGGCTCAGGCAGCCCTGGCCGATGCTGCCGTCCGGCTGCGGCTGGTGCCCCCAGAACAGCAGGTATTTCGGCTTGCGCCCGGCGTCCAGCAGGGCGGTGAGCTCGGCGACGCTACGCGGTGACATGACCGCCAGCCTGCCCGACCGCGCCGCGAATCGCGAGCGGGTTGTCACAGGATGACGGCAGACTGTGCCGCGTGTCCACGCTGACGATCATCAAGGGCGACGCGACGAGCCCGCAGGCCAAGGGGCCGAAAGTGATCGCGCACGTCTGCAACGACGCGGGCGGCTGGGGCAGGGGCTTCGTGCTCGCGATCTCCCGCCGCTGGCCCGAGCCCGAGCGCGACTTCCGGCGGTGGCACCGCGAGCGGGCCCGCAACGACTTCGGCCTCGGCGCGGTGCGCCTGGTGCAGGTGCTGCCGGACACCTGGGTCGCGAACATCATCGGCCAGCACGGCACGCGGCGCGGCAGCTCCGGCCCGCCGGTCCGCTACGAGGCGATCGAGGCGGGCCTGCGTACGCTCGCGGCCGAGGCGGTGCGACTGGGCGCGTCGGTGCACATGCCGCGCATCGGCTGCGGCCTGGCCGGCGGCACCTGGAACCGGATCGAGCCGCTGGTCACCGACACGCTGCTCGCCGCCGGGGTGCCCGTCACGGTGTACGACGTCTAGCGACCGCCGCCGGACGCGTCGCCGTGCGGGTCGGGGTACGGGTGCTCGGGCGGCAGCAGCCGCGTGGCCGCGTCCAGGTCACGGGCGGTCACCAGGGCATGGATCTCGTGGGCGAGGCCGGTCACGTCCGTGATGTCCACCGTCCACTCGTCGACGTAGGCGGCGACGGCCGAGCCGGACAGTCCGATCTGGATCGCCCGGTGCGGCAGCGGGCGCAGGTGCAGGTCCCGTTCCGGGTCCCACTGCACGCGCACCGGTGACTGCTCGAGCGCCCGGCGCCAGTCGGCGAGCTGCGCGTACCGGTCGTGGTCGTGGTGGCTGGGCACACCTTGCCGGACCGCCGCGTCGAAGCCGTCGCGCCGCAGCCGGATGGCGAGCACCCGCTCCTGATCCGGCTTGGTCGCCCAGCCGCAGCGGTACATCATCCACAGGAACGAAGGCTTGATCCAGGTCATCCGGTCGCGGCGGTACCAGTCCGGGAAACGTCCGAGCCCCGCCGCGGCGTCCCCGATCTCGGGCCGGTACGCCTGGTAGACGGTGATCGTCTCGTCGTCGAAGACCGCCCGGATCTGCCGTGTGGGCACTGTCATGACCCGCATGATCCGGTACTCCGCACCGAACCGTCGACCGACTTTGCGCCGCCCCCGGAGATCGGCCGGTCAGGAAGATCGCTGTTTCCGGTCAGGATCTTCAGTCTCACCACAGGTTCTGACCCGAGACAGCGATCATGCACCTAGGCACCGACCCAGCCGGACACTGATGGCGGCTAGGCGGAGACCTTCGCGGTGAGGGCGGCGGCGAACGCGGCCACGACGCCGTCGAGCAGGCTGCGGGCGGGCTCGGCGATGACGACGCCGCCGTCAGGGCCGTCGCTGATCAGCTGGTCGTGCACGAAGTAGCCGGGCAGCACGTGGGTGGCGCCCATCGTGGTGAGCACCGGCCGCAGCGCGTAGTCGATGGCGAGCACGTGGGCGACGGTGCCGCCGGTGGCCAGCGGCAGCACGGTCTTGCCGGCGAGGGCGTACTGCGGCAGCAGGTCGAGCAGCGCCTTGAGCACACCGCTGTAGGCCGCCTTGTAGACGGGCGTGGCGACGATCACACCGTCGGCGTTGCTGATCCGCGTGGCGATGTCGAGGATCACCGGGTGGCTCGGGTCGCAGCCGAGCAGGACGTCGGCGGGCAGTTCGCGGACCGCGATGGTGTCGATCTCGGCGTCGAGGCTGCCGGCGACGCCGGCCAGCACCCGGGCGGTGCGCGAAGCGGGTGAGGGCGAGCCGCTGATCGCGACGACGACGGCCACGTGTTCCTCCCTGCCGAGTGGGTGCGCAGCCACCGTATCGCGCCGCTTCACGCCACGCACCGACGATCTTGCGCGAACTGTTGCCCCTTCGTCCCTATCCTGCGTGTCGTCCACAGCTCGCGCAAGATCGACGCGGACGAGGCGGCTTTGCAGAATATTCTTTGCAAAGGAAGTTCTGCATGGCTAGGGTGCGGGGCTATGAGTGATGGGGTACGGCGGGTCGGGGATGTCGCGGAGTTGAAGGCGATCGCGCATCCGTTGCGGGCGCGGCTGTTGGGGGCACTGAAGGAGCACGGGGCGGCCACGGCTACGGAGCTGGCACGGCGGTTCGGGACCGATACCGGGTCGACGAGTTATCACCTGCGGGTGCTCGCCGAGCACGGCTTCATCGCGGAGACCGGGGGCGCGACGCATCCGCGTGCGCGGCGCTGGCAGGCGGTGCACCGGGCCCACGAGTGGAGCGCCACCGCCATGGCCGCCACCGAGGAGGGCCGGGCCGCGTCCGCCGTCATGCGCCGGCAGCAGGCAGAGATCCTGATCAGGGATATCGAGGGGTACGAGGCGGCGCTGCCCACGCTGCCCGCCGAGTGGGTCGAGGCGTCGGGCGTGGGCGACCTGCTGGTCCGGCTCACGCCCGCGTCGGTCGACGCGCTGTGGGCGCGGTTCTACGCACACGCCGAGGAGCTCGCCGCGGCCGACGCCGACGACCCGGCCGCGCGGCCGGTCAGCATCGTCGTGTCCGGCCTGCCGCGCACGGCCGACGCGTGATCACGGCGGCGGCGGCGCGGCGCCGGTACGTCGCGCTCTCCTTCCTGACCTGGCTGCCGACCGGCCTGTACCTGGCGCCGATGGTGCTGCTCATGCTCGAACGCGGGCTGAGCCTCGGCGCGATCGCCGCCGTCGGCGCGGTGTACTCGGTCACCGTGGTGGCGCTGGAGCTGCCCACGGGCGGGCTGTCCGATGTGCTCGGCCGCCGGCCGGTGCTGCTCGCGTCGGCCGCGACCGGGCTGGCCGGGCTGCTGCTGCTCGGGCTGAGCGGCACGCTGTGGGTGCTCGCCGTGTCGGCGGCGCTGCGCGGGGCGGCCCGCGCGCTGTCGTCCGGCCCGGCCGAGGCCTGGTACGTCGACGCCGTGCACGCGGCGGCGGGCCGCGACGCCGACCTCGGCCCCGGCCTGGCCCGGGGCGCCATGGCCGCCTCCGCCGCGCTGGCCGTGGGGGTGCTCGCGGGTGGCGTGATCCCGTTCCTGTGGTCGTCTGCCCCCGCGCTCGGCGGCGGGACCACCGTCGGCGGCATGGTCACGAGCGGCGCCACGGCGGCCGGCGGCGGCATGTCGGTGCCCGGTGCCACGGCGGCCGACGGTGGCGGCGCGGCGCTCGGTGACTGGGCGGCGTCCGGGCTGGCCGTGCCGGTGCTGCTGGCGATGGGCTGCGAGCTGGCGCTGCTGGTGTTCGTCGCGGTGGCGATGCGGGAGGTGCGCGGCGCGCGGCCGGGCCTGGCCTCGGTGCTGCGGGGCGTGCCCGGCACCGTCGCGGCCGGACTGCGGCTGGCGGGGCGGGACCACGTCCTGGTACGCGTGCTGCTGGTGGCCGCTGCGACGGGCACCGCGCTGGCCGTGATCGAGCTGCTGACCCCGGCTTGGATGGCCGTGCTCGCGGGCGGGCCGGGCGGCGGGGTGCTGGCGTACGCGCTGGTGGCGGCCGTCGGGTTCGCGGCCGACGCGGCCGGCAACGCGCTCGGGGTGCCGCTGACCCGGCGGCTGGGGTCGCCGGGGCGGGCCGCCTGCGCGGGCACGCTGGTCGCGGCGCTGGCGCTGGCCGGGCTCGCCGGCACCGCCTCGCTGGCGGGGCTGCCCGGCGTGATCGCCGCGGGTGCGGCGTACCTGCTGATGTTCCTGGGCCTGGGCGCGGCGGTGGCGCCGGTGGGGCGGCTGCTGCACGACCGGGTCGAGGCGGCGGAGCGGGCCACGGTGCTGTCGGTGCAGTCGCTGGTGCTGCAGCTCGGCGCGGGGGGCGGGTCGCTGGCGCTGGGCTGGCTGGCCGCGGCGCGGGGGCCCGGGGCGGCGTTCGCGGTCGGCGCGCTGGCGCTGTGCCCGGCCGCGCTGCTGCTGTGGCGCGTGCCGCGCCGCCGCCACGGGCGGGCGCGGGCTCTACTGTTACGGCATGCCGGACCGCGTATACCCGCCCGTGATCGCCCTCGCGAAGACCGCCTTCCGCGTTCTTGACCTGCGGATCGACCTGCAAGGCGCCGAGCACGTGCCCACCGTGGGAGGCGCCGTGCTGGCCTGCAACCACATCAGCTACCTGGACTTCATCCTGTGCGGCTTCGCCGCCCAGCCGTCAAAGCGGATGGTCCGTTTCATGGCAAAACAGGAGATTTTCGCCAACCGCATCGCGGGACCGCTGATGCGTGGGATGCATCACATCCCGGTGGACCGCGAGGCGGGCCTGGCGTCGTACAAGGCCGCGCTGGCGGCGCTGAAGGAGGGGGAGATCATCGGCGTCTTCCCCGAGGCCACGATCAGCAGGTCGTTCACCGTCAAGGAGATCAAGGGCGGCTCGGCGCGGATGGCCGCGGCGGCAGAGGTGCCGCTGATCCCGATGGCGCTGTGGGGGCCGCAACGCCTATGGACAAAGGGTCGCCCGCGCCGGCTGACCCAGCGGCACGTGGCCGTGTCCATCCTGGTCGGCGAGCCGATGCACCCCGGCAGGCGGGACAAGTCGGAGATCGTCACGGCCGAGTTGCACCGCCGGATGCGGGCCCTACTGGACCGGGCACAGCAGGAGTATCCCGACAAACCACGCGGACCGGAAGACGCCTGGTGGCTGCCCGCCCACCTCGGCGGCACCGCCCCCGCCCCGGAGCAGGCGAAAGACTCCTCGGACGAGGACTAACTACGGTGCCGTAGGTTACGGTACCGTAGTTAGGAGCCCATCCCAGGAGGACTGCGTGACTACCGAAACCACCGACACCAAGGCACTGCTGCTCGAACTCGAGCCGGTGGTGGAGACCAACCTCAACCGGCACCTGTCCACCGCGAAGGAGTGGTTCCCGCACGAGTTCGTGCCGTGGAGCCAGGGCACCGACTTCGACGGCCCGCTCGGCGGCCAGGCGTGGGACCCGAGCCAGTCCAAGCTGTCGGAGGTCGCCCGCACCTCGCTGATCGTCAACCTGCTCACCGAGGACAACCTGCCCAGCTACCACCACGAGATCGCGACGCTGTACGGCCGCGACGGCGCGTGGGGCACCTGGGTGCACCGCTGGACGGCCGAGGAGGGCCGGCACGGCACCGCGATCCGCGACTACCTGCTGACCACGCGCGCGGTCGACCCGATCGCGCTGGAGCGGGCCCGGATGACGCACATGGAGGCCGGCTACACCGCCGACCACCCCGACGTGCTCGGCTCCCTGGCGTACGTCTCCTTCCAGGAGCTCGCCACCCGCGTCGCGCACCGCAACACCGGCCGCGTCAGCGGCGACCCGGTCTGCGACGCGCTGCTGGCCAAGGTCGCCGCCGACGAGAACCTGCACATGCTCTTCTACCGCAACCTGCTCACCGCGGCGTTCGAGCTGTCCCCGAACGCGACCATGGCGGCGATCACCCGCGTGGTGAAGGCGTTCCAGATGCCCGGCCACACCATCGAGAACTTCGGCCGCAAGTCGGTGCAGATCGCCATGGCCGGCATCTACGACCTGCGCATCCACCACGACGAGATCGTCATGCCGGTGCTGCGCCAGCTCAAGGTGCTCGAGCGCGACAACCTCACCGCCGAGGGCGAGAAGCACCGCGAGGAGCTCGTCTCCATACTCGGCGACCTGGACCGCGCCGCCTCCCGCTTCGAGGACAAGCGCGCCGCCATCCAGGCCCGCCAGGCCGCCCGCGCCACCGCCTGACCCACCCACCACCAGCCTGCCCCGGGCCCGCCGCGCCACCCGCGCCGCGGGCCCGCGCTGCGTGGCCCTGCCCGCGCCGAGCCGAACCGCGTCGATCAGCCTCGACATGGCCCGCCTGTCGGATCGCGCCCGATGCTGTCACAGTCCGGGCCCTCGTCTCGTCATGGTCGTGAGGAGAACCGCCGCGAAGCGGCTGACCAAGGAGGACGAGATGAGTGTGACGATGGTGCGCCAGAGGGTCAGGGACGACGCCCTCGGGCAGGCCCAGGCGGCGGCGAGTGAGCTGTTCGCGGTGCTGGCGCGCCTGCGCCCCGACGGCATCCGGTACGCGTCGACCCGCGTCACGGACACGGGCACCTTCGTGATCCTGCTGGAGCTCGCCGACGGCATCGCGGACCCGCGCCTGGAAATCCCCGAGTTCGGGCAGTTCCTGCAGCAGCTCCAGGGCTTCGTGGACGGACCACCGGTGATCGAACAACTCGAGGTCGTCGGGTCGTACCGGCTGTTCGCATCCCCGGACGAGGCCACCGCGGCCCCGTAGCAACCGGGCGAGGCGGGGCCGGGACACCCCCCCCCCCCCCCCCGGACCAACACGCAGAGACAC
>NZ_JBFAOU010000271.1:0-7212 GCF_040675365.1 Catellatospora sp. NPDC049609
CAGGCCGTTTTCGATGATCGAACTCATCCAGATAGGCCAACGTCTATGGCAAAACGGGTCCGGCGGGGCGCGGCGCCCAGCACGGGAGCGTCAGACGAAGAAGTACGTGAACGGCGCCCACGGCAGGTTGCGCAGCACCATGAACACGCCCCAGGCGACCAGCACCCACACGACGGTCTGCGGCGTCACCTTCAGCTGCGGCAGCTTCCACTTGAAGGTGAGGTTGCCGGCCCAGGCGACGTACATGTAGACCAGGAACGGCACCAGGAACACGAACACCAGGTGGTGCCGCGCCGCCGCGGGCAGGTCGCCCTGCATCAGGTACCACGCGGCGCGGGTGCCGCCGCAGCCGGGACAGTCGAAGCCGGTCAGCAGCTTCACCAGGCAGCTGGGCGTGGCGTCCGCGCCGACCTGCGCCGGGTTGGCCCACAGCGTGTATCCGAGCGCGGCGCCGATGCAGCCCAGCGCCGCGAGCGGGGCCAGCCAGACCGGCGTGTGCGTCCGCACCCAGTCGGTGAACCGGGTGATCCGGTCGACGGGCGGCGGCGTGAAGGGGTCACCCGCGGTGAAAGGGTGCTGCGGGGGCACGGCGGAGGCCTCGGTCACATCACCGAACTTACACTGCCGCGCACACCCGCATCGGCGAGTGCCGTGGCCAGGTCCCCCCGCTCCGGCGCGGCCACCTCGCCCAGCCCCAGCCAGGCGGACAGGCGGCGCAGCTCGGCGGCGAGCGCCTCGGCGGTGGCGGCGTGGTCGACGCCGGGCTCGGCCCAGGCGGCAGGCACCCGCAGCACCCCCGCCTTCCGGTCGGCCTTCAGATCCACCCGGGCCGCGAAGCGGCCGCCGTGCAGGAACGGCAGCACGTAGTACCCGTGTACGCGCTGCGCCTGAGGCACGTAGATCTCGATGCGGTAGCGCAGGTCGAACAGCCGCTCCGTGCGCCCGCGCTCCCAGATCAGCGGATCGAACGGGCTGACCAGCGTGGACACCTCCACGCGGCGGGGCAGCGCGGCGTCGCGGTGCCGCCAGGCGGGCCGCCCCCAGCCCTGGACCTGCGTGGGGATGAGCACCCCGGCCTCGACCAGGTCGGCGATGGCGGTGCGGGCGCCGGCGACGGGCAGCCGGAAGTAGTCGCGCAGCTCGGGCTCGGCGGCCACGCCCAGGCTGCGGGCCGACATCTCGACGAGCTGCCGGTACGCCTCGGCGGGCTCGGGGGTCGGCACGCCCATCACGGCGGCGGGCAGCACCCGCACGGTGAGGTCGTACTGCCGGGCGAACTGCGTGTTGCGCCCCGCGGAGGTGATCTCGCCGGAGTAGAACAGCCACTCCAGCGCCTTCTTGACGTCCGACCAGTTCCAGCCCCAGCTGTCCTTGGGCTTGGGCACGTCCTGCTCGATCTGGGCGGCGGTGACCGGCCCCCGGTCGCGCACCTCCTGCAGCACCCAGGCCACCAGGTCGGGCCGCTGCGCCGCGATGTTGCGCGGGCCGCCCCAGGCGCCGGCGGCGTTGGCCATCCGCCAGCGCAGCAGCGGCTGCAGCTCGACCGGCAGCAGCGACGCCTCGTGGCCCCAGTACTCGAACAGCCAGCGGGGGCGGCGGGCGCTCGCCCCGTCCAGCACCGCCGGGTCGTACGCGCCGACACGGCTGTATGCGGGCAGGTAGTGCGCCCGCTGCAGCACGTTCACGGAGTCGATCTGCAGCAGCCCGGTGCGCCCGACCACCTTGCGCAGGTGCCGGGCACCGATCTCGCCCTTGGGCGCCCGGTCGGCGAAACCCTGCGCCGCCAGCGCCATCCGCCGCGCCTGCGCGATCGTCAACGTCTCCACGCCGCCCGACGCTACCCCGCTCCCCCGACATCGCGCCCACGGGCACTTCCCGGACTCCCGCAACGGAAGGACTCTGTTCGTACAGGCGCGCACCTACTGAGCCTTTGCCGCCCTCGGGGGCGTTTCCTAGGATCGGCGGCCATGGGGTTCACCGTTCGCCCGGAGCTGCCGCAGGACTGCCGGGCCGTCGCCGAGCTGCACATCCGCGCCTGGCAGGTGGGGTACGCCGGGATCGTGCCCGACGCCGTCCTGGCCGCGCTCGACGTCGAGCAGCGGGTGCGGTGGCGCCTGGATCGCCTGGCCGACCGGGACAGCCCCTTCCGCAACCTGGTCGCGCTCGACGGCGACACGGTGACCGGGTTCGTCTGCCACGGGCCGTACCGCGACCAAGCGCGCGACGGCGCGCCGCTGCTGCCGGAGCACGGGGAGATCCTGGCCATCTACGTGCACCCCGACCGGTGGGGCACCGGCGCGGGCGACGCCCTGCTGCGCGCGGCGCTGGACGAGCTGCCGCAGCCGGAGGTGCGGCTGTGGGTGCTCGCGGACAACCACCGGGCGCTGCGTTTCTACGCCCGGCACGGGCTACACCCGGACGGCACCCGGGCTGCCTACCGGCCCGCCGGCACGGACGTCGACATCCCCGAGCTGCGGCTCGCCCTGCGCCGCGACCGCCTCGGCTGAGCCGGCTCCGGCGGGCGCGAGCGGGGTGCAGCACAGCAGCGCCAGGCTGATCCAGACGTACGCGTTCGCGCCGAGGAACACCTGCCAGCCGCCGATGCGGTCCTCCCACACCCAGACCAGCCGGCTGGACAGGATCACGTACGACACCGCGGCCAGCCCCAGCAGCCCGCGCCGCCGCCCGCTGCCCGGCGGCGCGGCGAACCCGCGCTCGACCAGCAGCACCAGCGCCGGGATCAGCCACACCAGGTGGTGCACCCAGGTCACGGGGCTGACCAGCAGGCCCACGATGCCGGTGAAGGCGAACCCGGCGACCTCGTCACCGCGGGCGACCGCGGCCCGGGAGCGCACGAACCACACCGCCAGCACGGCCAGCACCAGCACCGCCCACAGCGCCTTGCTCGGGTGGCCGGCGGTCAGCCGGGCGACCACGCCCTGCAGCGACTGGTTCGAGATGAACGACAGCACGCCGACCCGGTCGGTGTCCCACAGCGCGCTGGTCCAGAACTCGCGCGAGGCGTCGGGCGCGACCGCCGCCGCGACGAGCGTCGCCGCCGCGGCCGTGCCGGAGGCGACCGCCGCCTCCCGCCAGCGCTTGGTGATCAAGAGGTACACGATGAAGATGCCGGGGGTCAGCTTGACCGCGGTGGCCAGGCCGATGCCGACCCCGCCCCAGCGGCTGCCCCTGCGGGTGAACAGCAGCAGGTCCGCCGCGACCAGCCCCAGCAGCAGCATGTTGACCTGGCCGAACAGGAACGTCTCGCGCATCGGCTCGTACACCGTGACCAGGCACAGCGCCACCGCGACGACGAACCAGGGCGTCCAGCGCTGGGCGGCGATCACCGGGCCGAGCAGCATCCGCAGCAGCCACCAGGTGACCAGCACCGTCGCGGTGGCGCTCACCACGATCGCGGCGGGCCAGGACATGACCGCCATCGGCAGCATGGCCAGCGCGGCGAACGGGGGGTACGTGAAGCCGTACGTGCTGTTGCTGCGGACGAAGTCGTAGATCTCGCCGCCGGAGATCCAGTAGTGGATCGCGCCGTAGTAGACGTTGAGGTCGAAGAAGCCGTGCCGCTGCGCGAAGAGCGCCACGAACCCCAGCGATGCCGCCGCGAGCGCGGCCACGATGGCGATCTGCCGTCCGCGGCTCAACCGTCTACCTCCTGATCAGTGCCCGGCAGGGCTCGGTACGCTTCGGGCGTGGCAGTCGGGTTCGTCCGACCGGCGCGTCCCGACGACGCCGGCGAGATCGCACGTATCCAGTTGACGACCTGGCGGGTCGCCTACCGGCGGGTGCTGCCTCGGCACGTCCTCGACGAGATCGAGGAGCCGTTCCTGGCGCAGCGCTGGCAGGAGGCCGTGACCGCACCACCCACCCCCCGTCACCGGGTGCTCGTGGCCGTCGAGCAGACGGCGGCCGAGCAGGCGGTACAAGAATACGTGGTGGGCTTCGCCGCCTCCGGCCCGTTCGACGAGGGGGCGCTGGCACCGGGCGAGGATCACACCGCCGGCCGCGACGGTGTGGCCGCGATCACGGACATGCTGGTCGAGCCCCGCTGGGGCCGTCGCGGCCACGGCAGCCGCCTGCTGGCCGCCAGCGTCGACCTGTGGCGCGAGGGCGGCTTCACCAGCGCGGTCTGCTGGGCCTTCGACGCCGACGCCGCCACCCGCAAGTTCCTGACCTCGGCCGGCTGGGCGCCCGACGGCGCCACCCGCGCCCTCGACGTGGACGACCTCCTGGTCCCCCAGCTCCGCCTCCACACCACCCTCTGACCTGCCCCGTCCGGGTCCACCGGACCACGCGTTGATCATGGCGCTCCTGGGCACGGCTCGGCGTCGTGCCGGTGGCGCAGGTGCCTGATCGACTCCGCGCGGCGGCCCCGCGGGGGCGAGACCTGCGCACGTGACGCAGGTCTCGCCCGCGAGGTCAGCCGCCGACGTACTCCGCGAGGTGCTCACCGGTGAGGGTGGAGCGCTTGGCGACGAGGTCGGCCGGGGTGCCCTCGAAGACGATCTTGCCGCCGTCGTGGCCGGCGCCGGGGCCGAGGTCGATGATCCAGTCGGCGTGCGCCATGACCGCCTGGTGGTGCTCGATGACGATCACCGACTTGCCCGACTCGACGAGCCGGTCGAGCAGGCCGAGCAGCTGCTCGACGTCGGCCAGGTGCAGGCCGGTGGTCGGCTCGTCGAGGACGTACACGCCGCCCTTCTCGCCCATCTGGGTGGCCAGCTTGAGCCGCTGGCGCTCGCCGCCGGACAGCGTGGTCAGCGGCTGGCCGAGGGTGAGGTAGCCGAGCCCGACGTCGGCGAGCCGGCCGAGGATGGCGTGCGCGGCGGGCGTACGCGCGTCACCGGTGCCGAAGAACTGCTCGGCCTCGGCCACCGACATCGCGAGCACCTCGCTGATGTCGCGCCCGCCGAGGTGGTACTCCAGCACCGCCGCCTGGAAGCGCTTGCCCTCGCACTCCTCGCAGGTGGTCGCGACGCCGGCCATCATCGCCAGGTCGGTGTAGATCACACCGGCGCCGTTGCAGGTCGGGCAGGCACCCTCGGAGTTGGCGCTGAACAGGGCGGGCTTGACGCCGTTGGCCTTCGCGAACGCCTTGCGGATCGGCTCCAGCAGCCCGGTGTACGTCGCCGGGTTGCTGCGCCGGGAGCCGCGGATCGCGCTCTGGTCGATCGACACCACGCCCGCGCCCGCCGGGATCGACCCGTGGATCAGCGAGCTCTTGCCGGACCCGGCGACACCGGTGACGACGCAGAGCACCCCGAGCGGGATGTCGACGTCGACGTTGCGCAGGTTGTTCGCCGTCGCGCCGCGGATCTCCAGCTTGCCGCTGGGCTTGCGTACCGTGTCCTTCAGCTTGGCCCGGTCGTCGAGGTGGCGCCCGGTGATGGTGCCGCTGGCCCGCAGCCCGTCGATGGTGCCCTCGTAGCAGACGGTGCCGCCCGCGGTGCCGGCGCCGGGGCCGAGGTCGATGACGTGGTCGGCGATCGCGATCGCCTCCGGCTTGTGCTCGACGACCAGCACCGTGTTGCCCTTGTCCCGCAGCCGCAGCAGCAGGTCGTTCATGCGCGCGATGTCGTGCGGGTGCAGGCCGATGGTGGGCTCGTCGAAGACGTACGTGACGTCGGTGAGCGAGGAGCCGAGGTGGCGGATCATCTTGGTGCGCTGCGCCTCACCGCCGGACAGGGTGCCCGACGGCCGGTCCAGCGACAGGTAGCCCAGGCCGATCTCCACGAACGAGTCGAGGCTGTGCCGCAGCGCGCCGAGCAGCGGCGCGACCGACGGCTCGTCGAGGCCGCTGACCCACTCGGCCAGGTCACTGATCTGCATCGAGCAGGCCTGGGCGATGTTGATCCCCTTGATCTTCGAGGACCGGGCCTCCTTGCTCAGCCGCGTGCCCTCGCACTCGGGGCAGGTGGTGAAGGTCACCGCCCGCTCGACGAAGGCGCGGATGTGCGGCTGCAGCGCGTCGACGTCCTTGGAGAGCATCGACTTCTGGATCTTCGGGATGATCCCCTCGTAGGTGAGGTTGATGCCCTCGACCTTGATCTTCGTCGGCTCCTTGTAGAGCAGGTCGTGCAGCTCGCGCTTGGTGAACTTGGCGATCGGCTTGTCCGGGCTGAAGAAGCCGCAGCTGGTGAAGATCCGGCCGTACCAGCCGTCCATGCTGTAGCCGGGGATGGTGAGCGCGCCCTCGTTGAGCGACTTGCTGTCGTCGTATAGCGCGGTCAGGTCGAAGTCGGTGACCGAACCCATGCCCTCGCAGCGCGGGCACATGCCGCCGAGGCGGTTGAACGTCACCTTCTCGGTCTTCGTCTTGCCCTCGCCGCGGTCGACGGTGAAGCCACCGGACGCGCTGACCGAGGGCACGTTGAACGAGTACGCGTTCGGCGAGCCGATGTGCGGGTCACCGAGGCGGCTGAACAGGATGCGCAGCATGGCGTTGACGTCGGTGACGGTGCCGACGGTGGAGCGGGCGTTGGCGCCGATCCGCTCCTGGTCCACGATGATCGCGGTGGTCAGGCCGTCGAGCAGGTCGACCTCGGGCCGCGCCAGCGTCGGCATGAAGCCTTGCAGGAACGCGCTGTACGTCTCGTTGATCATCCGCTGCGACTCGGCCGCGATCGTGCCGAACACCAGCGAGCTCTTGCCCGAGCCGGAGACGCCGGTGAACACCGTCAGCCGGCGCTTCGGGATCTCGACGCTGACGTCCTTGAGGTTGTTCTCACGCGCGCCCTGCACGCGGATCAGATCGTGGCTGTCGGCAGCGTGTGATGCAGACGACTGCCTGTCCGTCCTCGTGGCCTTGCTCATCGTGTCTCCATCCCTCCGCGGGGCCGCCGTCTCGGCCCGGTGTCGTCCGCCTTGTTCCGGGCAGCGTCGAGCCCTCGCCCGCCACCCGGACGCGGCAACGGTACAGCCGTTGCACAGTAAGCCCGGGCTCCGACAGCGCGTACCGCGCGCACGCCCGAGGCCGCCCCCGGCAGCCCGGCGCCCGCGACCGGACCCGGTGCCCCAGGCACTCTAACCGCGCCCCGCTGACCAGCGCTTCTCGAATCCTGACCGCTCCCGCCACCCCGCCCCGCGACACCGCCGCGCCCAAGATCGCGTCGATCTTGCGCGAACTGTTGGGGATACGCCGGAAATGGGCGTGTCGTCCCCACAGTCCACGCAAGATCGACGCGATCTTGGGCGGGG
>NZ_JBFAOU010000272.1:0-7208 GCF_040675365.1 Catellatospora sp. NPDC049609
ATCCCGTCCAAGACCCGAGGTCAGTTGGGAAGAGGGTCAGACCGGACCGGGAGGACTCCCACACATCATCCTCACTGTTGGGAAGGGCACCTTCCACCACGGAATCCGATAAGAAGGTGCCCTTCCCAACGTCGCCGCCAGGCGGCGGCCCGTGACCGGACCGAGGATGAGCCCGGCCGCTACGCGATCGGGATGCGGCGCCAGAAGCCGACGGGGAGGTTGACCTCGGGCTCACCGGTCAGGCCGTTCTCGTCCATGGCGTTGAACAGGGCCACCCGCAGGTCGCCGAAGAAGAACTCGACGGCGTGCAGGACGTGCGGGCGCCAGGCGGTCGGGCTGATGCGCTCGATGAGGTTGACACGGGTCAGCGCGCGGCCGCGGGCGGAGAGGATGGCGGGGTGGGTGTCGGCCCACCAGTCCAGGCGCAGGCCGGGCCAGTCCAGCTGGGCCTGCAGGTCGATGGTGTCCCAGCTGATCGCGCACTCGTCGAACTTGCGGTGCGTGATCTCCAGGTTGGCGTCGGGGAAGCCGAAGACGACCGGGCCGCCGGTGAACCAGGCCTCGGCGTCCAGGTCCCAGACGAGCCAGGAGCCGACCAGCGGCTGCCCGATGACGCGGGCGAAACGGGAGCGGTGTGCCGCCGCCAGCGCACCGGCGTCGTGGTGCCAGACCGGGTCGTACCCGTCGATGCCCAGCACTGGGGACCTCCTGCCCTGCAGACGCGGATTCGGACGATCGTACCGATTCCCGTCAGCGAAGGTGGGGAGGCGGCGGGCCCGTCGCGTGCCGACATCCAGACAAGATCACGAAAAGCGGTCATGATCTGCGGTTGCGCCGCAGATCATGACCGCACACGGCGATCCACCCGGCGACACGCCGAGCGGGTGCCGATTACTTGATCTTGGTGCCGGTGGAGCGGAGGTCCTGGCAGGCCTGGGCGACGCGGGCGGCCATGCCGGCCTCGGCGGCCTTGCCCCAGGCACGGGGGTCGTACGCCTTCTTGTTGCCGACCTCGCCGTCGACCTTCAGCACGCCGTCGTAGTTGCGCAGCATGTGGTCGGCGACCGGGCGGGTGAACGCGTACTGGGTGTCGGTGTCCACGTTCATCTTGACCACGCCGTAGTCGACGGCGTCGCGGATCTCCGACAGCAGCGAGCCGGAGCCGCCGTGGAACACCAGGTCGAACGGCTTCTCCTTGCCGTACTTGGCGCCGACCTGCTCCTGGATCTCCTTGAGGATCTCCGGGCGGAGCTTGACGTTGCCCGGCTTGTACACGCCGTGCACGTTGCCGAAAGTGAGGGCGGTCATGTAGCGGCCCTTCTCACCCAGGCCCAGCGCGGCGGCGGTGGCCAGCGCGTCCTCGACGGTCGAGTACAGCTTCTCGTCGATCGCGCCGACGACGCCGTCCTCCTCGCCACCGACGACGCCGACCTCGATCTCGAGGACGATCTTCGCGGCGTGGGTCAGCGCGAGCAGCTCCTCGGCGATCTGCAGGTTCTCGTCCAGCGGCACCGCGGAGCCGTCCCACATGTGCGACTGGAACAGCGGGTTCTCGCCGCGGGCGACGCGCTCGGCGGAGATGGCCAGCAGCGGGCGGACGAAACCGTCCAGCTTGTTCTTGGGGCAGTGGTCGGTGTGCAGCGCGACGTTGACCGAGTACTTCTTGGCGACCTCGTGCGCGAACGCGGCGAAGGCGACCGAGCCGGTGACCATGTCCTTGATGGTCGGGCCGGACAGGTACTCGGCACCGCCGGTCGAGACCTGGATGATCCCGTCGCTCTCCGCCTCCGCGAAGCCCTGCAGCGCGGCATGCAGCGTCTGCGAGGAGGAGACGTTGATCGCGGGGTAGGCGAACGCGCCGGCCTTGGCGCGGTCGAGCATCTCGGCGTAGACCTCAGGGGATGCGATAGGCATCTGTGAACGCTCCTAGCGTCGTGCAGTAACGCGGCTGGCCGCGGCGGTGGCGTCGCGCCCGCGCTTCATGGCTGGCGGGAAGACCGCACTGTCCTCGTTACGGAAGTATTGCCTACGTCACTTGACCTGGCGAATCGACCCCTGGCCCCGGCGCGTCCCGCCGGAACCCCCGGCCGGGGCCGTTGCGGCGGGGACGGCGGGCTCAGGCCTCGCCCCCGTCCGGGACGAGCAGGCTGAGCGCCCAGCTCACGATGCCCATGACGATCGCGCCCCAGAACGCCGGCCAGAAGCCGTCGATCTCGAACGGCAGCTTGAGCACCGAGGCCAGCCAGTCCACCAGCAGGAACAGCAGCGCGTTGACGAGCAGCGCGAACAGCCCGAGCGTGATCACGTAGAAGACGCAGCCGAACAGATGGATGACGGGCTTCAGCACCGCGTTGACCAGGCCGAAGATCAGCGCCACCACGATGAGGGTGAGGATGCTGCGCAGGGTGGTGGCCGCGGTGATCTCGATGCCCGAGACGATCAGAGTGGTGATCCACAACGCCACCGCGTTGATCACCCAACGGATCAGAAAGCCCATATGGTCATCTTCTACGCCGGAACTCTCATCTGCTGGCGAACTGCCGAGGCGAGTCATACCGTGAAGCAATGACCGAGAACGTGGCTGGGAACGCGTACGCGGACGACGTGCCCGAAGCCGACGCGCTCGAACAGTCGGCGCCCGCGGACCCGCTGGCGGACGACGAGATCATCAACGCGATCCCGGACGAGCCCCTCGGAGAGCCGGACGAGCCGGTGCCGCCGGCCTCCGAGTGGGACAAGGTCGAGCAGAACGTGGTGGTCGTGCCCGCCGACGAGGACTACTCCTGAAGCACCCAGTCCGGGTGCGCGCTGACGAACGCCTCCATCGTGCCCTCGCGCAGGGCCGCGAACAGCTCCGGCGCGACCTTCGGGTCCAGCCGCTCGCCGCCGGTGGGGGTGCTGTTCCACGTCGGCTGGCCGATCCCGGTGATCATGTCGGGTGTCGTGCCGTCCAGCCGGAGCGCCAGCCCGAGCAGGTCCAGGCCCCCGACGTCGACGGTGACGCCCGGCGTGGCCGCCAGCCGCCGCACGGCACCGGCGTCGCGCAGGATGTCGAGCTGCCCGGCCTTGCGGGCGAGCCCGAGCACCACCCGCTGGCCGATGCGGTCGCGGTCGTACCCCCCGTGCGGGAGGTGCTTGCGCTGGCGGATCAGGTCGTCGACGTCGCGGCCGGAGTAGTCCCGGCAGCCGCGCGGGAAGACCGTGCCGGTGTGGTCCGACGTCACCGGATCGGGCAGGCACACGGGGACCTTCCCCAGCGCGTCGGTGACCGAGCGCAGCGCGGTGAACTTGACCGTGGCGACCGCGTCGACCCGGAGCCCGGTCAGCTTCTCCACCGCCTTCCGGGTGCCCTCGGCGCCGCTGTAGTAGTACGTCGCGCTGATCCGCTCCCTGCCCTCGCCGGGGATGTCCACCACGACGTCGCGGTTGATCGAGAAGAGGTACGCCCGGCCGCCGTCCGCGGGCAGGTGCACCAGCATGATCGTGTCGGCCCGGGAGTCGGCCAAGGTGCCGCGCTGGTCCAGCCCCAGCAGCAGCAGGTTCAGCGGGCCCTCCGGCACCGCCACGGGCGCGACGCTCTCGATCAGGGGCACCAGCACGTCGGCGCCCTTGCCGCGCCACACCTGCACCGGCAGGGCGACCGCGAGCGCGGCCACCACCGCGGCCGCCCCGGCACGGGTCACGGCGCGGCGGCGCCGGCGGCGCCCGGCCAGCACGTCGATGGCCCGGCGCAGCGGCTCCAGGGCGGGGGCCTGCGCCTCGTGGCGGGCGAAGGCGTCGCGCAGCTCGTCCTCGATCATCGAATCCCTCCCAGGCTGAGCCGGTCCGCTGACTCCCGCAGCCGGGACAGCGCCTTCGAGATGTAGCCGCGGGCCGTGCCGACGGTGCAGCCGAGCATGTCGGCGATCTCCGCGTCGGGCAGGTCCTCGTAGTAGCGCAGCACCAGCGCCGCGCGCTGCTGCCGCGGCAGCGTGGCCAGCACGTTCCAGATCACATCGCGATCCGCGGCACGCTGCGCGTGGTCGGCGGGCGCGGCGATCGACGGGTCGGGGTCGGGGCGCAGGAACACCCGCCGCAGCCACGAGCCGCGCCGCCAGTCGACGTACTGGTTGATCATCATGCGCTTGACGTAGCGCTCCGGGGCCTGCGCCCGGGACACGCGCCGCCAGTTGAGCTGGACGCGGACCATGGTCTCCTGGACGAGGTCCTGGGCCGTGTGCTGGTCACCCGTGAGCATCACCGCATACCGCGCCAGTGCCCCGAGTCTCGTGTTGACGAACTCCTCGTACGTCACAGCCACCTCCTCGACTCCATGGACGTGTCAGGGAGTTCGCAACATTGCCCGGTACTGTTGTGCGGCGTGACCGTAGTCGACTCGCTCCAGGCCCTGGCCATGCCCCCGCTGGCCACCGCCGACTTCAACCCGATGAATCCGACGGACTGGTTGAACCTGTTCGGCCCGGCCGCACTCTTCGGTGTCTGCTTCATCCTGTTCGCCGAGACCGGCCTCATGGTCGGCTTCTTCCTGCCCGGTGACTCCCTGCTGTTCATCGCGGGCGTCTTCGCCTCCGGCTTCCTGGAGTCGAAGGGCGTCCAGCTGCCGATCGGCTGGCTGCTGCTGCTCGGCCCGCTGTGCGCCATCATCGGCGCGCAGCTCGGGCACTGGCTCGGCGCGAAGTACGGCCCCAGAATGTTCAACAAGCCCGACTCCCGCCTGTTCAAGCAGGAGTACGTGCGCAAGGCCGAGCACTACTTCGTGAAGTTCGGCCCCCGCCGGGCGATCGTGCTGGCCCGTTTCATTCCGATCGTGCGCACCTTCATGAACCCGGTCGCGGGCGTGCTGGGCATGCCCGCCAAGCAGTTCTTCGTCTGGAACGTGATCGGTGCGATCCTCTGGGTCGACGGCATCCTGCTGGCCGGCTACCTGCTCGCCGAGCAGATCATCAACGCCATCGGCGGCCCCGAGCACATCGACAAGTACATCCTGCCGATGGTGTTCGTCATCATCTTCGTCTCGCTGATCCCGGTCTTCATCGAGATCATCCGGGAGCGCAAGGAGAAGAAGCGCGCCGCCCGCCTCGGCAGCGGCGACGACACCGTCGTCATGAGCAAGATCCAGGCCTGACCCGGACGCGACAGGAATCGAGGCTCCGCCCCGCCGGTGAAACGGCAGGGGCGGAGCCTCGATCCTTGTGCGGTACGGCTAGGCGAGCAGGGCCCGGAGGAAGATCGTCTCCATCTGGGCAGGGTCGGTGACCTGGAAGGCGGCACCGCCGGTGGTGTCGGCGACGGCCTGCAGGTCGGACAGCTTCACGTCCGGGCCGAGGCCGAGCAGGACCACCCGGACCGGCTTGGTGACGTCGGCGAGCCGCTCCAGCTCACGCTGCACCGCGCGCAGCTGCATGCCGGAGGTGTCGCGGCCGTCGGTGAAGACCACCAGCGTGTTGCTGCGGGCCGGGTTGTAGCCCTTGAGCAGCTCCCGGTACCCGTCGATGATCGACTTGTAGAGCGGCGAGGCGTCCGTGGGCTGCGGCGCCGCCTGCCGGACCGCGGTGAGCAGCTTCCCGCGCTGTGCCTTCGTCAGCTCGCCCAGCGGCACCAGGGGCGCGTGGCCCTTGCCCGCGAACGCCCACAGGCCCAGCGAGCTGTCGTCGGTGAACAGGCGCAGGCCGTTCTCCGCCGCGCTGCGCAGCACCTGCATGCGCACGGCGGTGTTGCCGCCGCCGGTCATCGTGCGGCCCATCGAGGAGGTCGCGTCGACCAGCGCGATGACGCGCGACGGCGTCTTCGCCGCGACCCACACGGTCAGCGCGCCGCGGACCTTGTTCATGTCGGCGAGCGGCTGCACGAAGACGCCGGCCGAGGTGACCCCGTGCCCGACCGGGAAGCCGGTGGATGCCTGGCCGTCCGGGGAGCGCAGCCCGTTCTCGGCGAAGACCGACCGGTAGTCGCCGCTGCGCAGCGCCTGCGAGAACATCGCGGCGGCGGTGGCCAGCGGGCGGGGCTGGCGGGCCCGGACCGCGTACGGGAAGTCGAGCGTGGGCGCCTCGGCCAGGGCGACCGCGGCCATCGGCGCCTTCGCCTTCGCGTTGTACGCGATGACGGCCTGCTCGCTGACCGGCGCGGCGGTCATCCCGGCGGCGTACGCCTTCCACAGCGCGTCGAGGTCGGGCACCGGCCCGCCGATGGCGCGGTAGACCCCGACCAGCGTGGGCAGGTCGCTCTCCTTGGCGACCACGGCGTCGGAGAGCATCATCGCGCCGACCATGCCGGCGGTGTCGCGGCGCGGCTCGACGACGCCGAGCTTGAGCCCCGCCGACTTCGTGAACAGCAGCTGCTTGAGCAGCGGCGCGTCGATGCCGCCCTTCAGCTTGTCGCCGAAGGCGCGGGCCACCGTCTCCGGCACCGCGAGCACCACCGGGCTGGCCGCGACGGACGGCGCGTCGGCCTCGAAGATGTCCTGGTCGACGGCGCGGACGCGGCCCAGCCAGTACGACGAGTCGGGCACCCAGACCACCGGCAGCTCGGAGTCCTCCGGGGTGGGCGCGGCCTTGCCCGCCACGTCGACGTTGCCGCCCGCCCAGGTGCCGAGCGAGTTGGCGAGCTCGTGGGAGGCCTTGGCGACGACCTCGACGCGGACGCAGTCCTCGCCGACGGTGGGGTTGGTGGCGCTCCACCGGTTGCCGATCTCGGTGATGGCCGGGGCGACGGCCGGGTCGGCCGCGACGGTCAGCTTGATGCCGGCGCTGCAGCCGTCGGCGTCGGCGCTGACCCCGCGCACGACGACGGTGGCCAGGCCGCACAGGGATAGGGCGCCGATGATGATGACGGGGATCCGCACGGCGCGGCGGCCGAACAGGCCGGTCCGGCGCGGCGCGGCGGGCAGCTCGGGGGCGTCCCAGCCGCGTCGGATGTGGCGTCCAGACATGGGTGACTCCCAGTAGGGAAGCGGCGGCGCCGAGCCCTGCGGCGGGGGTTACCGGGGCGGCAGCACGCCGAATATCGCGTCAGCTTAGAGGTCCGCCGCCCGACTGCAACCACGTGAGGAAAGTTTTCACTCACGGTTGCCGCAGCGTGCTGTGGGTGACACCCACGCCCGTCTATGGTAACGAAATGCGCCGTGGGGCGCACTCTCCGTCACGGAGAGTGCGCCAGCGCGGCGGGCAGCTCGGCGACGTAGTACGCGCCGTCGCGGTAGGCCACGCCCA
>NZ_JBFAOU010000273.1:0-7202 GCF_040675365.1 Catellatospora sp. NPDC049609
TCGAACGGGCCGAGGGTGGCCACGACGGTGCGCAGGCCGCGGTCCTTGGCCTGGATCGCGAGCTGGTTGAGGCCGTCGATGACCCGGTCGGCGGGAAACCCGGACAGGTGGACGTCGTTGATGCCGAGTTCGACGAACACGGTCCGGGCGCCGGGCTGGTTGAACACGTCGTCGTCGAGGCGTGCCAGGGCGCTGTCGCCCAGGGCGGGTGAGTTGATGGCCAGGCCGTCCTTGGTGACCTGGTTCCCGGCGAGGCTGACGTTGATCACGCCGGGGTCGCCCACGGCGGGCCAGGTGCCGGTGATGCGGGAGGCGAGGTAGTCGGGCCAGCGGGTGTTGGCGCCGATGGTCGAGCCGGAGCCGTCGGAGACGGAGTCGCCGAGCACGACGACGGTGCCCAGGCCGGTCCTGGTCGACACCTCGACGCCGGCGAGGTAGTAGAAGTGGTTGTAGGCGGCGCTGTGGCCGGTGCCGTCGGTGTCCTCGGCGCGGTCGCCGGGGTAGACGTAGGCGGTCTGCCGCGCGGTCCAGTGCCACGAGGTGGGCCCGGTCGTGGTCGGCAGGTAGATCGTCACCGCGAGCTCGGAGGTGTTGGCGACGGGCAGGTCGATCGGGTCGCTGAGGATCTCGGCGCCCTTGTACACGGTCGTGGACTGGCTGCCGCCGAAGGTGACCTCCCGGATCGAGCCCGGCTGCAGCGTGGGTGATCCCGCGGTGGCGGGCACCCCGACGCTGGCGTGGCCGATGGTCAGCGGGCCGGTGCCGTGGGCGTTGGTGAACCGCAGCCGCACCTGCTCGCCGCCCAGCGACACCCGCACGAGCTGGCGGATCGACTGGTCGGTGAAGCCGTTGAGCGAGCTGCCCGTGTTGGCCAGGCTCGGCGCGGTCAGTGCGGTCCCCCATGTCCCCACCCAGCGTGGCGGCAGCCCGCCCGAGGCCGGACCTGCGGCGGCGACCAGGCTGGTCGCGGCCAGGCCGAGGCCGGCGAGCCCGGCCACGACACGCCTACGATTGATGATCACTTGTGGAACCTCCGTAGATTCCCGAGGGGGACACGGCGGGACGTCCCGCCGCCGGGACCACGATGCCAATAAATAGTTAAGTTTCTTACGTACAAAGCAGTGATCACGGCTGCCGGTTCGGTTGATATATACCGGCCCATTTATCGATGGCACGTGCTCGCACGGTTGTGGCGGGCCGCCCGGGGGGCGCCGGACGGCCCGCCGGCCTATCCCCCGCTGCCCCGCGCCCGGCCCGCCAGGCAGGACTCGACGATGTCGGCGGCGCGCGCCGCACCTCCCGCGGCGAGCACCTCGGCCCGCATCGCCGCCACCCCGGCCGCGATGGCCGGGTCCGCCGCGACCCGGTCCACCGTCGCGCGCAGCAGGGCCGGGGTGAGCCCGTCCAGGCGCAGCGCGGCGCCCATGCCGGTCTCGGTGATCCGGGCGGCGTTGACGTCCTGCTCCAGCGTCCGGGCGACGGCCACGTGCGGCACGCCCGCCTGCACGCCCTCCATCACCCCGCCCAGGCCCGCGTGCGAGACGAACACCTTGGCGTGCGCCAGCACCGCGAGCTGCGGAGCCATCGGCACGACCGCGACGTTGGCGGGCGGCGGCCCGAGTGCGGCCGGGTCCAGCCGGCGGCCCACGGCCAGCACCACGTGCCACGGCGTGTCCGCGAACGCCTCGAAGACCAGGCGGTAGAAGTCGGGCCAGTGGTTGTTCAGCGTGCCCAGCGACACCAGCGCCACCGGCGAACCGTCGGCGGGCGGCGACCACGCCCCGTCCCCGGCGCGCGGCACCGTGCACGGCCCGACGAACCCGAACTCCGGGCCGAACCGCTCGCCCGCGTACTGGAACGCGCGCGGCAGGAACGCCAGGTGGCGCACCACACGGGGGCTCAGGAACTCCTCGGCGGGCAGCGTGGTCAGGCCGCGGTCGGCGAGGAACTTCTCCAGCCGCACGCCGTACTCGACCAGGGTCGGGTGGTGGGGGTCCACCGGCACCGCGTCGCCGATCGACCAGGGACCGGCCGAGACCATCATCGGCCACAGCTGGACCGCCGGGATCGCGTGCGTGTGGGCGAACACGTGCCCGGCGAACGCCAGCCGGTCGAACAGCACCAGGTCGGGCCGGTCGGCCAGCAGCGGCGGCTCCAGCTGCGGCAGGGTGTGCTCGGTCTCGGCGAGGAAGTTGAGCAGGCTGCGTCCGATGTGCTCGCCGCGGTCCGGCGTGCGCGCGCCCGGATCGGTGTCGCCGGGCCGCGTCGAGGTGTACGGGATCACCCGCGCGCCCGCCGCGGTCACGTACGCCGCGCGGTCAGCGGTGGCCGTGCAGCTGACCCGGTGCCCGCGCCGCACCAGCTCGCCGATCAGCCCGAGGGTCGGGAACAGGTGCCCGAGCGCCGGGATGTTGAAGAACGCGATGTGGCTACCCATGCCGCACCCCGAACATGGACCGGCCGGCAGCACCCGGCATGGCCCGGACCAGGTCGGCGACCTCGCCGACGATCGCGGCGGCGGTGCCGGCGGTGAACAGGCCGGTGTCGTAGCGCAGCGTCAGGTCCAGACCCTGCGGCCCGCGCCAGGCGTCGAGCACCAGGTCGTGCAGGATCTGCGGCGCCGCCTGGCCGAACGGCGCCCAGCGCAGCCCCGGCGCGCCGCCCGCGGTCTGCGTGTGCAGCGAGAAGATCACCTGGAACAGCTGGGTGCGCGACCGGTCCTCCGGCGGGGCGACCGCGGCCACCACCTGCCCGAACGGCACCGCCTGGCGGGCCAGCCCGGCGATCACCTCGGCCCGCACCCGCGCCAGCAGCTCGGCCGGGTCGGGGTCGCCGGACAGGTCGGCGCGCAGGGCGATCATGTTGCTGAACAGGCCGACCGCCTCCTCCGTCTCCTCCAGCAGGCGACCGGAGACGGGCGTGCCGACACAGAAGTCGCGCTGGCCCGAGCGGCGCGCGAGCACCGCCAGCAGCGCGGTGAGCAGCGCCATGAACGGGGTGGTCCGGTGCGCGCGGGCGAACGCGTCCAGCGCGTCCGCGGCGGCGGCGTCGACGCGCAGGTCGACCTGCTCGGCGCGGGTGGTCTTCACCGGCGGCCGGGGCAGGTCGGTGGGCAGGTCCAGCGGCGGCACCCCGCGCAGATGCTCGGCCCACCAGCGCAGGTCCGCGCCGCCGTCACCGGCCGCGCACTGCTCGGCGGCGAACGCGGCGTACCCGATCGGCGGCTCGGGCAGCGGGGTGCCGCGGTAGAGCGCGGCCAGGTCGCGCTGCAGCACCATCGCCGACTCCCCGTCGGCCAGCAGGTGGTGCACGGCCAGGCACCAGACGTGGTCGTCGGGCCCGAGCCGGATGAGCAGGGAGCGCACCAGCGTGCCGCCGTCGAGGTCGAGCAGCGCCCCGGCCAGCTCGGCGACCAGCGCCCGCGCGCTCGCCTCCGGATCGGCGTGGGCGCTGACGTCGGCGTGCTCGGTGTCCAGCCCACCGGGCGGGGCGATGACCTGCCGCGGGCCGTCCGCGTCGATCGCGAACGTGGTCCGCAGCGCGTCGTGCCGGTCGGCCAGGGCGTCCACCGCCGCGGTGAAGGCGGGCACGTCCAACGGCTCGGTGATCCGGTTGGCGATCACCACGATCGGCGACGCGGTGCCCGGATAGGCCGTGCACAGATGCCACATGCGCCGCTGCAGCAGGGACAGCGGAGCGCTGAGCAGCGCCTGCGACTCCATCGACACCCCGCTCTCGACGACGATCCATACATGGGCATACAACATCTAGCATGGCCGCCGCTTACTGCAAAGATTCTTTCCAAAAAACCTCGCCGCACTGACCAGCGTGTACATATCCGTCCGATATGGCTTCCCGCACCATGGGATCGACGAGCGCGGCCAACCCCCCGAGCCGATGCCGCGGCACGAACCGCCGCAGCGCCCCCGGCGCGAACGTCCGCAACGCCGCCCTCGCCCGCGCCGTCGCGAGAACCTCCACGAGGTCTGCGGGATCGCTGCAGTTTCGGGGAAACCGCTGCTCTGCGCCCGGAAGTTCGTGCCGTTTCCCCGAAACTGCGTGGCCGGTCGGCGGCGAGGAGCCGATGGGCGGGGTGGGGCCGGTCGGGGGCGTAGGGCCGGTCGGCGGCGTGGTGGCGGACGGGGGTGGGGTCGGTTGGCGGAGGGTGTCGTGGGTGGCTACGCCGAGGCAGAAGGCGGTGAGCCAGAGCTGGAGGAGGAGGGAGTCTGCCACGACGCGGCGGACGCGGCCGGCCGGGTCGTGGCGGGCGGCGGTGACCGCGTAGCGGTCGAGCAGGTCGGGGATGGTGAGGCCGGACGGGGCGAGGAACTCGTCGGCGCGGATCGACCGCCAGCCGTCGCCGTCGGGCACCTGGCAGATGGCGATCCCCTCGAACAGCGGCAGGTACGGCACCAGGCGCGGGGCGAGTTCCCGATGCCACGGCACGGTGCCGCCGCCGAACAGCGCGGCGTGGCGCGGGCCGTGCAGCACGTCGTTGCCGACCAGCGAGTCGCCGGGCTCGTGCTCGGCCAGGTTGGGGCAGCTCACCAGCGGCGCGATCCGGTGCGCGCGGGCGAACCGCAGCAGCAGCACGTCGTCGGGCTCGCCGGGCTCGGCCGGGAACTCGGCCAGCGCGTGCGCGACGGCGGTGGGCAGCACCACGGCTGTCGTCGGCACGTACGGGTCCAGCAGCGGCACCCAGCCCGCCCCGGCCAGCGCGGCCAGCCGCACCGCCGCCGAGGTGCGCGAACCCCACTCGCTGAACAGGCACAGGATCCGGTCCGGCCGGGCCGCGACCGCCTCCCGCACCAGCCGGGCGAACCCGGGCGCCAGCCGCATGTCGTCCTGCACCAGCAGGCGGTGCGTGGCCGCGGGGTCGGCGCGCCGCCAGGCCAGCCGGGTGGTGCGCAGCGCGCTGCGGGGGCCGTCCGGATCGGGATCCTCGACGATCTCGAAGTCCAGCCCTGGCCGGCTCGCGGCGAGCATGGCCGCGGCGCGGCGTCGGCGCGGGTGCGTGGTCACCGCGGCAGAGATGGACGCGTGCATTTAAGTATGTTAACTATTACCTCGATGGATGTGACCGGCCGACTACACGGAGGTGCGGGTGCGGCGCTGGATCGACACCGCCCGGCTGCTGCGCCGGGCCGGCCCGCTGCCGGTGACGGCGGCGCTGCTGGTCAGCACCGCGTTCGGGCTCGCCCCGATCGCCTTCATGCTCGGCATGGCCGTGCTGCTGTCCCGGGTGCCCGCGGTCGCCCGGGGCGAGGCCGCGTTCGGCGCCGCCGCCGCGCTCACCATCGCCATGCTCGCCGCACAGCAGCTGCTCGGCCCCTTCCAGACCGCGCTGGGTGAGCTGATCGCCCGCCGCGTCGACGGGCACTGCGTCCAGCGTGCGCTCGCCGCGGCGTACCGGGACGCGCCGGTCGCGGCCCTGGAACGGCCCGGCACGCTGGACCTGCTGGCCGACGTGCGCACCGCGATCGACCGGGCCGGCCCGTCGCCGGGTGCCGCCGCCGCGGCGCTGCCCGCGCTGACCGCCCGGTACGCCGGGCTCGCCGGTGCGGTCGTGCTCGCCGGGGTGGTGCTCTCCCCCGCCGTCGCGGCGCTGGTCGCGGCGACCGCGCTGGTGGTGCGGTTCGGGCAGCGCGGCTCGCTGGGCCGCTTCGCCGCCGGGTGGGACGCGCTCTCGCCGCAGCGCCGCCGGCTGGCGTACGTGCGCGGCCTGGCCACCGGCACCGAGGCGGCCAAGGAGATCCGGGTGCTCGGCCTGCTCGGCTTCCTCGGCGGGCGGCTGCACACCGAGCACCGCGGCTACCTCGACCCGCTGTGGGCGATGCGCCGCCGCCTGCTGCGCCGGCCGTTCGTCGGGTTCGCCCTGGCCGGGCTCGCCGGAGCGGCCGTGGCCCTGGTCGCCGTCGCCCGCGCCACCGCGTCGGGCGAGCTGGACCTGCTCGGGTTCGCCGTGGCGGTGCAGGCGGTGCTCGTGCCGATCCGGTTCGGGGTGTACTTCCCCGAGGCCGACGTGCAGACCCAGTTCGGCGGCCGGGCGTACGCCGCGCTCACCGGTTTCGAGCAGGCGACCCGCGGCGCAGCGCTGCCCGGCGACGCGCCCGCCGCCGCCCCGCGCGAGGAGATCCGGTTCGCCGGGGTCGGCTTCGCCTACCCGGACGGCCGCCGCGTCTTCACCGACCTCGACCTGACCATCCCGGCCGGACGGTGCACCGCGATCGTCGGGCTCAACGGCGCGGGCAAGACCACCCTGGTCAAGCTGCTGACCCGCTGCTACGACCCGGACCGGGGCGCGATCACCGCCGACGGCGTCGACCTGCGCGAGCTGGACCCGGCATCCTGGCAGCGGCGCCTCGCCGTCATCTTCCAGGACTTCAACCGGTACGAGCTCAGCGCGGGCGAGAACATCGGGCTCGGCGCGGGCGACGAGCACGGCTGGCGGGCGGCGGCCGCCCGCGCGGGCGCCGACGACCTGCTCGACGCGCTGCCGGGTGGCCTGGGCACCACGCTGAACGCCCGCTACCCCGGCGGCACGGACCTGTCCGGCGGGCAGTGGCAGCGGGTCGCGCTCGCCCGCGCCCTGCACGCCGTCGCGGGCGGCGCCCGGGTGCTCGTGCTCGACGAGCCCACCGCCGCCCTCGACGTCCGCGCCGAGGTCGAGTTCTTCGACCGCTTCCTCACCCAGACCGAGGGCCTGACCAGCGTCATCGTCTCGCACCGCTTCTCCACCGTGCGGCGCGCCGACCAGATCGTGGTGCTGTCCGACGGGCAGGTCGTCGAGCGCGGCAGCCACGACGAGCTGACGGCCGCGCGGGGCCACTACGCCGAGATGTTCGCGTTGCAGGCCAGCCGCTTCCGCGAGGCCGTCGCATGACCGGGCGCGAAGCGGGCTCCGGTCCCGCTCAGGCCGGCTGCCAGCGCGGTGCGAGGTCCGGCCCGGCACACGCCGGCCGCGGTCGCGGCGGGGCGGGCGCATGAGGACGCTGCGCGCGGCGGCCGGGTTCGTGTTCGGGCTCGCCTGGGGCGCCGACCGGCGCAAGCTGCTGATCGGGGTGGCACTGCTGCTGGCGGGATACCTGGCCACACCGTTCGCCGGGTTCCTGCTGCGCGACTTCACCGACGCCGCGCTGCGCGGCGCCGCCCGCGCGGCCGGCGGCAACCGCCGCAGCTCCCCGCTCAGCACCATCCCGGGA
>NZ_JBFAOU010000274.1:0-7179 GCF_040675365.1 Catellatospora sp. NPDC049609
AGGGCACCTTCTTATACGCGTAGCGTTAAGAAGGTGCCCTTCCTTTACGGCCCGCCGTCGGCTACCCGTCAGGGGTGGGGGCGGCCTGGTGTCAGCCGATCTCGGCGACCACGTTGCCGTCGGTGTCGCGGATCTGCGACCGCATGATCTGCACGGCCAGCGCCGGGGCCGTGGCGAGCGGGTAGGTGCCCGCGACCGGCCGCAGCACGTCCGCCAGCTCCGCGGCCAGGGCGGCGGGCAGCCGCACCTCCAGCGTGCCGTCGTCGAGGCCGGCCGTGGCGAAGGCGTCGGCCGGACGGAAGATCACGGTGCCGTCGGGTCCCCCGACGATCAGGTCGCGGCCGTGCGCGAGCCGGGCGGTGAGCACCCGGCCGAGCCGCGGCGCCGCGTTCGCGCCGAACCGCAGCGTGGTGGTGGCGCCGTCGGCCCGCCAGCCCGCGTCCGCCACGAACAGGGCGCCGGTGGACGACCCCTCCCGGCGGGAGCCCTCCGCGATCGCCGCGGCGACCTCGGGGTCGCCGGTGAGGTCGGCCCGGTCGAGGTCGGTCACGAGCAGCGGCAGCCGCCCGCGCAGGACGCCGAGCAGCCGCTCCGTGTCCCACCGCTCGACAGCCTCGTACTCCTCCAGGGTCAGGCCGACGACCTGCAGGAACCGCACCCGGCCGTGGGGCGTGTCGATGACGCCGAGTTCGGGGTCGTCGGCGAACGCCACCGCGCGGATCGCGGTGTCGGGCCGGGCCAGCGAGATCGGCCCGTTGAGGTTCATGTGGTGGCCGGGCCCGAAGGGGTTGCCCGAGGCGAAGACGTACCGGGCGAGGTTCTGCAGCAGGCTGGCCGCCCACACCGGAGGCTCGTCGTCGCCGGGCGCCGCGGCGACCCGGATGGTGAACTCGAAGCCCCAGCCGGACTCGGCCGGGTCCTCCCACTCCTTGGTGTACAGCTCGGACATGCCGTAGCCGATCAGGTGCCAGTGGTCCTCGCGCCGGTAGAGGCTGATGCCGTCCAGCGGGTCCGGGCCGCCGAGCATGAACTTGATCAGCGTGCCGTAGTGCAGCGGCTCGACGCCGGGATAGACGCGGGCGAGCGCGGCGTCGATGGCGTCCCAGCCGGGAGTGGTGTCGTCGTCGGTCATGGGCGGCCAATCTACGGGCATCGGGCCACGTTCCGGGGTATGGGTTGCATGCGACCATCACGACGTGCATACTCAACTTGTCGGTTGATTAACCGATCGGTTGAATAGAGAGGCGGTCATGGACCGACTGAGCCTGGTCTTCGCGGCGCTGGCCGACCCGACCCGCAGGGCGATCCTGGCCCGGCTCGCGGACGGCGAGGCGACCGTGAACCAGCTCGCCGAGCCGTTCCCGATCAGCCTCCAGGCCGTCTCCAAACACCTGAAGGTGCTGGAGCAGGCCGGACTGATCACCCGTGGCCGGGACGCCCAGTGGCGGCCCTGCCGGCTGGAGGCGGCCCCGCTGCGCGACATCGCCGACTGGGCCGAGCAGTACCGGCGCTTCTGGGACGAACGCTACGACCGGCTTGACGACTACCTGCGGACCCTGCAGAGCGCGGGTCCCGACACCGAGGAGAAGTGAGATGGGCGAGACCAAGACCCTGGACGTGAAGCTGCGGGGCGACCTCGAGATCGTGATGACGCGCAGCTTCGACGCGCCGCTGGAGCTGGTCTGGGAGGTGCACACCAAGGCCGAGCACCTGAAGAAGTGGTGGGCCCGCGGCCACGAGTGCGAGGTGTCCGAGTACGACTTCCGCCCCGGCGGCAAGTGGCGCTTCGTCGAGCGCGGCGACAACGGCGAGGAGTGGGCCTTCCGCGGCGAGATCCGCGAGATCGTGCCGCTGGAGATGATCGTGCAGACGTTCGAGTGGGAGGGCCTGCCGGGCCACATCTCCGTCGAGCGGCTGGTCTTCGAGCACAAGGACGGCAAGACCACGCTGACCGGCACCTCGACGTTCGCCAACAAGGAGGACCGCGACGGCATGGTCGCCTCCGGCATGGAGGGCGGCGCCAACGAGTCCTACCAGGCGCTGGACGCGTACCTCAAGACGCTGGTCTGACCGGCGCGGCGGCCCCGCCGGCGGCATCCGCCGGCGGGGCCGCGCCGTGTCCGCCCGGCGCCGTATCTGCTGTGGCGTCGCCGCGGTGGGCGGGCGTCAGGGTCGCGGGGTCACCCGGAGCACGACGCGCTCGCGCGGGCCGCGCACCAGCAGCCGTTCCAGCAGCATCACCACGCGGTACTCGATGCCGTACTTGCGCCGGATCAGTGCGGTCGGCGCGTCCCCGCCGGCCCCGGCGACGATCTCGGCCGTGCCCGTGGCGGTCGGGGCGCCCGGTCGCACCCGCCCCCGCCGGTCGCACGGGCGCAGCTCCACCCGCGGGTCGCGGCGCAGCCGCTTCACCTTCCCGCTGCCCGCGGGCGTGGTCACCACCAGCGCGCCGCCGTCGCGGGCCACCCACACCGGCGTCGCCACCGGCGTGCCCGACCGGCGGAACGTGGTGAGCGAGACGAACCGCTCACCACCCAGCGCCAGCAGATCCACCCCATGAACATATCGGGAAAAGCGGCATCAACCTGGTCAGTTCCGCGCGCCGCCGAAGCCGAGCAGGGCGGCCAGGCCCAGGGCACTGCGCGGGGCGTACGGCATCCGCCACAGCCCGCCATGCGCGGCCCCCGTCGCCTCCTCCTGCCACAGGTGCTCGCGCACCGGCGGGGGATTGCGCAGGTCGTGCACGAGCAGCGCGGCCATCAGCGTGTTGCTCGTGGCCGGCTCGAACACCTCCACCCCGAACGCCGGCGCGCCCGCGTACGCCGCGGCCAGCACCCGGTTCTTCACCACCGAGCGGGTACGCGTCGGCGGCGCCACCTTGAAGCTGACCGTCGCGCCCTGCTCGCGGGCCACCGCCGCGCGCCACCGCTGCAACCGCTTGGCCAGCGCGTAGTTCGGGCCCTGCTGGGCGACCAGGCTGTCGCACACGCCCGGGTCGGCGTCCGGCGGGTAGTTGCGCCGCAGCAGCCGCCCCGCCGACACCATGCGCAGCGGGCCGCGCAGCGTACGCAGCAGCGACGACTGCCGGTACTTCGCGTCGGCCTGCGCCACCGCCTCGGCGGGCGCCGCGAACACGTCGGTCGGCGTGGCCAGGAACGCCAGCGCCGTGTCGGCCCGCGCGGCGCGCAGCCGCTCGGTCAGCGCGTCCACCGCCGTGCACACCCGCGTGTTGGTCGCCCCGTCGGCGTACACGTAGTTGCCGACCACCAGGCGGCCCTCGACCCCGAGCAGCCACTGCGCGACCACGGGCAGCTCGTGCAGCAGGTCGGCCCCGGCCACCTCGGCCAGGTCGGCACGGTCCTTCTTCCCCGCGGGCACGGGCACGTGCAGCCGCCCGCCGTAGCGGCCCGCCGTCTGCAGCAGGTTGCGCCACAGCCCCGGCCGCGGCAGGTCGACCGCGACCACGTCACCGCCCCAGCGCAGCAGCGAGTGCACCGGGCCCATCTCCGCGCCCGCGCCCAAGGCCACCACGCGCAGGTCGGACAGGTCGAGCCAGTCCGGATGGGACGCCACCGCGCGCACCGCCTCGGCGCAGCTCGGCTCGATCACGCCCGCCGCGACCCACGCGTCGAGCTGCCGGGCCAGCGTGTCGCCGCGCAGCCGCTCGCCGCGGTACGGCAGGGACAGCTCGCGCTCGACCTCGCCGTCACCGGCGACCGGCACCGTGTCCAGCCGCTCGCCCAGCGCGGGTTCGCGGGCGAACGCCTCGCGCAGGCCGACCTCGCCGTCGGCGTACACCACCCGCATCCGGTCGTGCAGGGACGCCAGGCCCGCGGCGGCGCTGCGGCGCGCGGCCCCGCCGTCGGACAGACCGGCCTCCACCAGCCGCCGGAAGTGCACCAGGTAGTCCGAGCGCCAGTTGGTCTCGTGCTCGGCCGCCCGCGCGCCGATCGGGTCGACCGCGCGCAGGGCGTCGGCGACCACCGCCCGCCCGAGCGCGGACGTGCTGCGGTCGGTGCCGCCGCTGACGGGGAAGACGACCCCGGACGATGCCATCGCTGAACCCTCCTTCGCCGGTCGCGGCGGGTGGGACCGCGCCGTGCGCCGCGGACACTATCGCCCCACCCCCGGCGCGGCAACGCCACCACCCCGCAGCGGCCGGCCCGGCCTGAATGATCGCTGACTCCGGTCGGCAACCGCGGCCTGGCCGCACTTGTCGACCGGCATCAGCGATCACCGCCGCCCCACCGTCCGCACCACCGCCCATCCCGGATCGGCGCCTACCATGGTCGGGATGCGGCCGGGACGGGGGAGACGAAGATGACGAGCAGCGGTGTGCACGCCGTCGAGGCCGGGGTCCTCGACGACCCGGCGGGCTCGGCGCTGGCCGGACCGCACGCGGGTTTCGCGCACAGGCGTGGCCGGGCCGTCTGCTACGACCCGGACGTGTCGCTGTTCGCCGCGCTGCCGCCGGGCGCGGACGCGCCGGACTGGGCCGACCTCGCGGCCCTGCTCGGCCCCGGCGGGCGGGCGGTGGTGATCGGCGACTTCCCGGTGCCCGAGGGCTGGCGGACGACCTGGCGTGACGACGTCGTCCAGCTCGTCGACGCCGGGCTGGTGCCCGCGGACGAGCCCGAGGCCGTGCGCCTGGGCGCCGCCGACGTGCCGGAGATGCTCGACCTGGTCGCCCGCACCCGGCCCGGCCCGTTCCTGCCCCGCACCATCGAGATGGGCACCTACCTGGGCGTACGCCGACAGGGCAGGCTGGTGGCGATGGCCGGGGAACGCATGCACCCGCCGGGGTTCACCGAGATCAGCGCCGTGTGCACCGACCCGGAGCACCGCGGCCAGGGCCTGGCCACGCGGCTCGTCCGCGCCGTCGCGACCGGGGTCCGCCGGCGCGGCGAGACGCCGTACCTGCACGCGGCCAGCGACAACACCGGCGCCATCCGGCTCTACGAGGCGATGGGCTTCGCGGTGCGCCGCACCATCAACTTCTCCGCCGTCGAGCTGACGGCGGGCTGACCGGCCGCAGCCCGCAGACCCAGGCGTCGAGCTCTTCCGGGGTGCGGAACAGTAGCACGCGCGGGCCGGGCGAGGTGGCCGCCCACTGCCGCATCCGGCGGCGTTTGCGGCCGAACGAGCCGAAGTGCCACAGGATGATCGACTCCGAGGAGAGCACGCTGCCCAGCGTCTCCCGGTTGCCGTTGCAGATGGTCTCGCCGGTGGACACCAGCCGGGCGGTGCGGCGCAGCAGCCGCCGCAGGGTGAGCGACCTGGAGAAGTCGAGTGCGATGACGAGGTCCGCCGAGGCCAGCGGGATGTCGAGCCAGTCGCGGTAGGCGCCGTCGAGGATCCAGGACCGCCGGCGGCAGAGCTCGGCGATCCGCTCCCGCTGGACCGGCATCGGGACCTCGCGCCAGCCCGGCTCCCAGGTGAGATCGTCGACCGGCCGCCACGCGATCCCGAGCAGCTCCGACAGCCGCCGGGCGAGGGTCGTCTTGCCGGAGCCGTACACCCCGTAGATCAGGATCTTCGAGGGGAGCGGTGCAGCGGGGGTCACGCGCCGAGCCTAGCGAGCCCGCGCACCACCGCCGCGGCGCGTCAGCCGGCGCGCAGCCGCTCGGGCAGCCCGTCGACGTCGGCGTAGAGGTACGCGGTCTGGTACGCGGGGTTGCCGAAGAACCGGGCCTCGCCGCGGTAGATCGCGAGCAGCATGTCGTCGCCGTACCACCAGCCGTCGGTCACGCCGTCGACCTCGCGCACGGGGCGCAGGCGGTAGCGCTCGGGCAGCCCGTCGATCCGGGGGCCGGTGGCCAGGCGCACCTCGGCGGGCAGCGCGGCGGCGAAGTGGGCCAGCGCGGCGGCCTCCACCCAGCCCGCGACGGAGCCGTGCAGCGGCACCCAGGTCTTGTCCCCGACGATGCCGAACCGGCCCGCGCCGTCGACCATGAACGCGTACGCCATGGAGCAACGCTGCTCGCCGGCGGTGAAGCAGGAGCCGCGCCCCTCCTCGTCGGTGAGGTCGTCGGCGTCGAGGACCCGTGGGCCGCCCTCGTACTCGCGGGTCGGCGGCAGTTCCAGCCCGCCCCAGCGCATCTGGTACTCCGCCAGGTGCTCGATGGCCGCGTCGGAGCGGCCGTGCCGGTGCCAGTGTCGGCGGTGCTGGTCGGCGGTCCACACCGGATGCCGCCTGCCGAAAGCGGCCAGGTATGCCCGAGCCCGCGGGCTGAGCCTGCCCGGGGCGTCCAGGATGTGCCTCACCCTGCGCGCCACCGGGACAGGCTACCGCTCGTCGCCCGGATCGGCGGACCGTGTCAGGCCGCGGTGCGGACCGTGAAGTAGCACCAGGGGGTCCACGCCGACACCTCGGCGCCCTCCTCGGCGCGCACCCGCCAGCGGTACTCCCCGTCCGTCAGGACGCCGGCCGGCACCCCGTAGGCAAGGACGTAGTCGCTGAAACGCGGGGCCAGTACGTTCGTGAACGCCGGCCCGTCCGGCAGGGCGATCTCGAACCTGCCCAGCAGGTTCGGGTAAGGCTTCGACGGGCCGGGGTGGCTGCCGTCCGCCTCCGTCGGCGATGCGGCGAGCGTCGGCGTGGAGCTCGTCGACACCGGGTGCCCGCCCGAGCAGAACTGGAATCCGTCGTAGGGGAAGGACGACAGGCGCAGGGTGTCCGGCACCCCGGGCAGCGACGCGGCGGGACTCGGGCTCACCGTCGGCGAGGGCGTCGGGGCGGGACTCGGGCCGGCGGTCGGCGACGCCGTCGGGACGGGAGTGGGACCGGTCGTCGGTGACGTGGTGGGGCGCGGCCGCGGCCGGTGCGCCGGCCCGCCGTACGCGGTGGACACGACGGTGAGCCCGAGCGCGAGCGGCAGGCAGAGCACCGCTGTCCGCCGGGCCCACGTCGAGGGCGAGGTGTGCGATGACATGACAGTCCCCGTTTCGAAAGAGCTTCGTTGGCGAGCCTTGCCGGCTCCCGGGGACAGTCCACAGTAGAGATGCATCCGGCGTCAGCACCGGTGCCGGTCGCGTAAGCGATCCTTAAGAAAGTCGCGCTCCCGCACCGCCGCATGCGGCACGAGCCCGGCGGAGGTCCACCGCGCTCAGACGGCGCACCCGGTGCCGGGAGCGAGCCTGATCATGAGCGTCGCGAGCAGCGGCACCTCCTGGTGGCGC
>NZ_JBFAOU010000275.1:0-7176 GCF_040675365.1 Catellatospora sp. NPDC049609
TGCGGTTTCCCCGAAACCGCAGCCACGGCGTGGGGCCTGTAGAAGTCAGGCGACCAGCGCGGCCGCGCGGGCGGCCAGGCCCACGCCGACCAGCAGCACCATGGCGCTCGCCGCGTACGGGCCGGCCAGGCGGAGGCGGCGGAAGCGGCTCAGCCGGCCTGCCCAGCGGTCGCGGACCCGCAGCAGCACCAGGCCCGCGGCGGTGAGCGTCGCGGCCATGCCGAGGCCGTAGGCCAGCACGAGCAGGATGCCGAAGCCGGTGCGGCCCAGCGCGATCGCCCCGAGCAGCACGACCAGCGCGGACGGGCTCGGCACGAGCCCCGCCGCCACCCCGATGGCCCCGATCCCCAGGCGCCCGCGCCTGTCCGCACTTTCTCCGGCCGCGCCGTGTGCCGGCCGGTGGTCGTGGGCGACGCCGTGTGGATATGCGTGATCGTGGGCCGCGCTGTGTGAATGTGCGTGGTCATGGGCCGCGCCGTGTGAATGTGCGTGATCGTGGGTGTGGCCGAACAGGCCGTGGCGGTGGCCGGGTGGGCGCCGGCGCAGGGCGCCGAGCAGCATGGACAGGCCCACGGTGACCACGATGGCGCCGCTGGCGAGGCCGAGCCAGCCGAGGACGGTCTGGCCGGCGAGGCCGGAGACGGCGGTGAGCAGGAGGCCGAGGCCGATCACGCCGCCGGTGTGGGTGGCGGTGACGGTGGCGCCGACGATCAGGGCGTCGCGGGGGCGACCGGCGCGACCGGCCAGGTACACCGCCATGACGGTCTTGCCGTGGCCGGGCAGCAGCGCGTGTCCCGCGCCGAGCAGCAGCGCGAGCAGCACCGCGAGCACACCGACGGCCGGGGTGAGCCGGTCCGCTCCGACGGCGTCCACCACCCGCTGCTGCAACCACGCCGCCCAGCGCAGCGGTGCGGGCCCGGCCGCGACCCCGCCCGCCGTGCAGTCCGGCCCCGTCCCGGCCACCGCTCCCTTCGCATCGGCGCCGGTGGGCGCGATGCAGGCGTCCGGTGCCGGTCCGGGGTCGCCGGGCCGCACGGTGATCCGGGCGTCGCGGGCGTCGAGCGGGGAGCCGAGCAGGTCGACCGGGTAGTCGCGCAGCTCGTTCGTGGTGCTGCGGGCGGGCACGGGTGAGCCGGGCAGGGTGACGCCGTCGCCTGACGCGGTGATCTCGCGCCAGCCGACGTGGCCGGGCAGGTGGCCGTTGTGGACGGTCAGCTCGGCGGGGCGGTCCAGGCGGGCGGGTGCGGTCAGGGCGCAGGTGACGCGGCTGGTGCGCAGGCCGGCCGCGCCGGGTTCCAGGGTCATCGCGGCGGAGCCGACGGTCCAGCGCAGCGCCCCGCCGTCGACGCGGACCGCGAGGTCGCGGGCGAACGCGTCGCAGGCGGTCCACGCGTACACGCGCAGCTCGGTCTCGTCGGCGGTGCCGTCGCCGGTGGTGTCGAGCGCGGCCCGCTGCTGCAGGGTGGGCAGCTCGGCGTGGTCGAGCACGGCGGCGGCGGTGACGGTGCCGGGGCGCAGGGTGAGCGCGACGAGCTGGTTGATCGAGAAGTCGCCCAGCGGGTGGGCCTGGGCGGGGGCGGGCAGCAGCAGCGTCGCGGCGGCGGCCGCGACGGTCGTCAGGAACACCTTGCGGATCATGCGGCACCTGCCGGGGCGAGGGCGCGCGCCGCGGCGGGCGCGTCCAGGGGCGAGAAGTGGGGGTTGAGCGCGAGGGCGCGGGCGAGCTCGCGGCGCGCCGCGGTCTCGTCGCCCAGCGCCTTTTCGATCATGCCGAGGTGGTACGCGTACCGCGCGCTGCGCGCGCCGAGCGCGTTGGCGGCGCGGGCGTACGGCAGCGCCTCGGCGGGCCGTCCGGCCTGGTGCAGGGCCCAGGCGAGGGTGTCGGCGACATCGGTGTGGCGGCGCCGGGACCACTCGGCGCGGGCCAGGCGCACCGCGGCGGCATGGTCCCCGCGGGCCAGGGCGAGCTCGGCCGCCGCGAGGTCGTCGGCGCCGCCGCCCGCGGCCAGCAGGTCCAGCGCCGCCCCGGCGAGCGCCAGCTGCGCGTCGGCGTCGGCGTCACGGCCCAGCGACCGCAGCAGCTCCGCGTGCTCGACCAGCAGCGACGGGAGCGGGGTCGCCGCCACGAGCTGCGCGTACGCGGCCAGCGCCGGGTCCGTGCGCCCGGTCGCGGCGTCCACCCGGGCCAGACCGTGCCGCAGTGGCGGGTACTGCGCGTAGGCGGTCAGGCCCGACTCGTACTCGGCCCGCGCGGTGGCGAGGTCCCCGGCGTGCCAGGCCAGGTCGCCGAGCTGCTGGCGGACGAAGGCAACGTCGGCGGGCGCGACGGCCGACGCCAGCGCCGTGGCCCACAGCTCCCGGGCCTCGTCGACCCGCCCGTGCTGCTCCAGGTCGTACGCGGCGCGCGACAGCGCGGGCAGTCCCGGCCGCAGGTCGAGCATGTCCTGCACCGTCTCGGTCGCCTCGGCGGGCCGCCCGAGCTGGGTGAGCGCGTCGGCGAGCACGCCATGGGCGTCGGCGCGGTACGGGTTCAGCCCGATCGCCTGCCGGGCCAGCCTCTCCGCCAGCGCGAAGTCGTGCCGCGCGTTGGCCAGCGCACCCAGCCCCACCAGCGCGAGATCGTTGCCGTCCGCGCCGCCCGCCGAGCCGTCGTCGGCTGCGGCGCCGCCTGCGTCGTCTGGGCGAGCCGGGCCGTCGGCCGGGCGCAGGCGCAGGGACTCGTTCAGTGCGCCCTCGGCGCGCGGGTAGTAGCCGGGGTCGCCGGTGACCCGGGCCCGCTCGACGTACGCGCCGCCCAGCTCGGCCCAGGTGCGCCAGTCGCCGGGCACGTCGCGCAGCCGCTGCTGCGCCTGCTCGATCGAGCGGACCAGCGGGTCGGCCGGGGCGGCCGGCGTCTCGCCCGCCCACCGCGCGGGCGGGGCGCCGAACGCGCCGCCGAGTCCGACCAGCGCCACCGCGGTGACCGCCACCGCCAGCACACGTCGCTTCATCACTGTTCCTCCCCTTCCGTGACGCGAAGCGTCAGGAAGGGCACCTTCCGCTACGGAAACCGTGAAGAAGGTGCCCTTCCTTTCCTCAGTGGGTGTGGGCGGGTTCGTCGGGGCCGTGCTCGTGCGGGTGGGCGCGGTTGCGGCGGCGCATCCACCAGCCGGCGAAGAACAGCAGGCCCAGGCCGCCCGCCACGGACGAGCCGAGGACGGTCGCCATGTCGCCGGTGGACATGCCGGGCTCCTCGGTGGCCGACGCCGAGGCCGGGGACGCCTCTGCCGTCCCCGCCGCGGGCGGAGCCGCGCCGTTCGCGGCGTTGACCGCGTTCCCGTTGGGCAGGGCCACGTACGGGAACGTGTCGCCGAACGTGTTCTCGTTGGCGTCGACCCCGTCACCGGCGGCCAGCGCGTCCACGATCTGCCCGGTCTGCGCGGCGCCGACCAGCGCCTGCAGCTCGATGTCGACGACGTCGTCGGTCAGCCGCCGCCCGTTCGGGAAGCCCTGCAGGTCGCCGCCGATGACGCCGAGCCGGTGGGGGCTGTCGGAGATCGGGACGGACAGGTTCAACCGCAGCATCTCCGCGGGCTGGAACCGGTCGGGGTGCACGTCCGCGTTGTTGAGCTGCGAGTTGAGGTCCGCCTCGATCGGCCCGTCGGCCTTGGTGGTGATGCCGGTCAGGAAGATCTCGACCAGGTCGTTGCGCGGTGTCGGCGGGGCCGGGATGTTGTAGATCGCCTCGATCAGCTTGGGCACCTCGGGCTCGGTGACCCGCTTGACCAGCTGCGGGATCCTGGCGTCGCCCTCCGGCTTGGACGCGTTGAACGCGTCCTTGAGCCCGGCCGGCACCACGACCTCGTTGACCAGCGGGTTGCCCAGGCGGGAGACCTGGACCCGGTCGCCGGTGCGCGGGTCGCCGGTGCGCCCGGTGATCCGCACGCGGGGCCGCTCGGTGGTGGTCCACACGCCGATCACGGGGTTGCGCGCCCCGTCGCCGCGCAGCGCCACGTCCTTGAACGGCACCTCCAGCGCGATGGTGTTGACGTTGTACCCGGCCAGCGTGTCCTGCCCGGTCTCACTCAGGTCACTGCCGTAGAGCAGGTCGAACACCCGCAGGTCCAGGAAGAACGGGTCGTCGGCCTGGCCCGCGAAGATGCGCCACCCGCCGGGCAGCTTGATCGTCGCCTGGTCGCGCAGCGCGCCGTAGTCCGGCATGGAGGCGTTGCCGACGCGCGACGGCGCGACCGGCACGTTGGTGGCGCGGGTGCGGAAGCCCTCGCCGTGGAACGACGACTCCAGCGTGTACGTCTGCCGGAACAGCAGGTTCTCGTCGTCGAGCGAGGTCACCGGCCCGTTGTTCATCAGGAAGGTGCTGTTGCCGCGCTTGTCGATGTTCTTGAAGGTCCACCGGAAGCGGGCGTCCGGCTTCGCGTCGCCGTCACTGTCCACATTGATCAGGTAGGTGGCGTCGGTCGCGAACGGGTAGAAGTTCGGCCCGCCGTTGGGCTCCTGGAACGGTACCCAGTTGGCCACGAAGGTGACGTAGCCGGGGCGGTCGGGGCTGACGAAGGCGTACAGGTCGGTCGCGTCGACGGCGGGGTCGAGCGCGATCAGGGGCGCCTCGCGGTGGCTGGACGCGCCGGCGGAGCCGGGTCCGAGCGCGTACAGCCCGCCGGCGATCGCCACGCATGCCGCCAGTGCGGCGGCGACGCGGCCGCGGCGAAGGGTGGTTCTCATGGTCGGTCCTCCCCAGTCCTCTGCGAATCGAGGGGTCAGACGCGCCTGCGGCGTCTGTTGCGGGGACTTCGGATCCGGCCGCAGCCATTGATGGGTGCCTGTCCGATTGCCGTCATGGGGCCATCCATCGAGCCCCCGGCACCGAAGCACCCCTTCACACCCGAAAGGAAGGGCACCTTCTTAACGCTTCGCGTTGTAGAAGGTGCCCTTCCTAACCGTCCAGCCGTGCCCTTGCCTGCCTACTGGGAGAGCTTGGCGGTGGGGGTGATCTTGACGATCACGCGCACCTCGTCGGCCTTGCGCCAGGGGTAGGTCTCCTTGCCCAGGTACTTGTTGGCGAGCTTGTCGATGTGGGCGTCGGCGCCCTCCTCGACGAACTCGGCGTCGCCCTGCACCCACAGCGTGCGGTAGTCGTCGTTCTTGTCCACCACGGAGATGCCCACCCGCGGGTCCCGGACGAGGGCGTTGTACTTCACCCGGCCCTTGGCGGTGTTGAAGAGGATGTGCTCGCCGTCGGTGTCGACCCAGACCGGGGTCACGTGCGGCGAGCCGTCGGAGTCGGTCACGGCCACGTGGGCGAGCTGCGGCTCGTTGAGCAGGGCGATGTCGTCATCGGTCAAAATCGGCATAGCTCGCAATGTACCCGTAGCGCCACAAAGATAACGGCTACTCGGCGGGCATCGGGATGCGCAGCGACATCGTGCCGCGCAGGTCGAGCCAGGCGTCGGACGGGCCGCGGACCAGCCGCATCAGCACCTCCTGGCAGGACGGGCACCGGGCGACCAGGCCGGGCGCCTGCGCGTACACCTTCATGCCCGCCACCGGGCCCTCGCCCCCGCAGCCGGCGCAGCGCCCGACGGCCTCGGTCATGTCCACGGCGAACAGCTCCCGCAGCGGCCCGGCCAGCGCGTTGCCGTCGGTGTAGTCGTCGGAGAGGAAGTCCACGGTCAGCCTCCAGTCGGCCCGAAGCGCTCGGTCTTGACGCGGCGCGGGTCGTGGCCCAGCGCCACCAGGATGTCGGCGACCGCCTCCACGAAGCCGGTCGGCCCGCACACGAAGCAGGCGGGCTGGAAGTCCGGCGGCCAGCCGCCGTTGTTGACGTCGGCCACCCCCAGCCGCCGCGGCGGCGACGGCCAGCCCTCCGGCGCCTGCCGGGTGTACACGTAGCTGACGTCCAGCCCCATGTCGTCGCGGGCACGGGTGCGCAGCTCGTCGGCGTAGTAGCGGTCCTCCGGCGTACGCATCGAGTAGATGAGGCGAAACAGCGCCCGGCTGCCCGCCGCCCGCCGTGCCCGGATCATCGCCATCAGCGGCACGATGCCCGACCCGCCGCCGACCAGCAGCACCGGCGCCGGGTCGGCCGAGCGCCACACGAACCAGCCGCCGACCGGCCCGCGCAGCTCGATCACGCCGCCGACCGCCAGCACCTCGGTCAGGTACGGCGAGACCTCGCCGTCCTCCACCTGCTGCACGGTCAGCTCCAGGCGCGTGCCGTCGGCGGGCGTGGCGATCGAGTAGCTGCGCTGCGTGCTGTACCCGTCCTCGGCGGTCAGCCGCACGTCGACGTGCTGGCCCGGCAGGTGCCCCGGCCAGTCGGGCACGTCGAACACCAGCGTGCGCGCGCTGGGCGTCTCGTCGCGGACCTCGGTCAGCCTGGCCGCGCGCCAGACCAGCCGCCGGTTCAGTCCCCCTGGTACCGCTGCTCGCGCCATGGGTCACCGTAGTCGTGGTAGCCGGCGCTCTCCCAGAAGCCCGGTTCGTCCTCGTCCATCAGCCGCAGGCCGCGCACCCATTTCGCCGACTTCCACAGGTAGAGGTGCGGCACCAGCAGCCGGGCCGGGCCGCCGTGCGCGGGCGGCAGGTCCTCGCCCTCGAACCGGTACGCGATCCACGCCTGCCCGTTGCGCAGGTCCTCGAACGGCAGGTTGGTGGTGTAGCCGCCGTACGCGTGGACCATCACGTAGTCGGCGGCGGTGTCCACCCCGTCGAGCAGCACGTCCAGGCTGACGCCCTGCCACTCGGTGTGCAGCTTCGACCACTTGGTGACGCAGTGCAGGTCGACGGTCGGCCGCTCGCTCGGCAGCGCCATCAGCTGCGCCCAGTCCCACGTGTGCTTCTGCCCGGCCTCGGTGACGACGGTGAACTCCCACGTCTCCGTCGGCACCCGCGGCGTCGGCCCCGCGCTCAGCACCGGAAAGTCCTCGGTCAGGTACTGCCCCGGCGGCAACTGCACGCCACCGCCCTCAGTCCCCCGCCGCCCCCGGAACCCCGGCGACACGATCCCACCCATCCCCCACAACTACCACCCGCCACCGCCCCACCTGCCCCCATCGCCCCGTTGATCATGAACTTATGGGCGTGTTCGACGGCGTGTCACTCCCCTAACTTCATGATCAACGGGGTACGCGCGGCCGGGCGGTGGGGCGGGGATGGCGGAAGGGCGCACCCCTGTGG
>NZ_JBFAOU010000276.1:0-7095 GCF_040675365.1 Catellatospora sp. NPDC049609
GGTGTCGACGGCGGCGTCGGCGGCCTGCTCGGTCAAGCCGCGGTGGCGTTGGTTGTGGGTTTGCCACGTCCCGGCGGCCCTGAGCCGTCTGTGCGGACCGGCGGCCGCGGTGCACGCTCCCACCTCGCAGGTCCACACCGGAACCCCGCCGCGAGCCCCGTCGCGCCGCCACTAAAGTGAGCCCGCACCTCGCACGACCGCAGCGCCTCCCCCTTCCTGCGTTCGAAGGACAGCGAGCCCATGGCCCGTAGAGTCGGCTTCCGCGCCAAGTTCCGGTACTGGTTCGACAACACGCTGTCGCGCGGCACGATCGGCCTGATCGGATGGCTCGCCGCCGCGTCGGCCGTGCTGATCCTCGTCGTCGCCGCGGCGGTGGAGATCGTCGACCCGACCGGCAAGGGCGACGAGCCGCTGCTGCTGCTCTGGGAGACGTTCGTCACCGCGTTCAGCCTGTCCGCGCCGGTCGACGGCAAGTGGCCGGTCCTGGGGCTCATGTTCGTGCTCGCCCTCGGCGGCATCTTCATCGTCAGCGCCCTGGTCGGTCTGCTCACCAGCGGCGTCAACCGGCGGCTGGAGCAGCTGCGCAAGGGCCGCTCGCAGGTGCTGGAGACCGACCACACGGTCGTGCTGGGCTGGTCGGACCAGATCTACACCGTCCTCGGCGAGCTGATCGAGGCCAACGCCAGCCGCCGCCGCGCCGCCGTGGTCGTGCTCGCCGAGCAGGACAAGGTCGCCATGGAGGACCGGGTCCGCCACCGGCTGCCCGAGACCGGCCGCACCCGGCTGGTGTTCCGCACCGGCAGTCCGCTCGACCTGCGCGACCTGGAGCTGGTCAACCTCAACGAGGCCCGCTCCATCATCGTGCTGGCCCCGGACGGCGTGCCGCCCGAGGACGCCGACGCGTTCGTGCTCAAGATCCTGCTCGCGATCAACAAGGGCCCCGCGTTCCGGGGCCGCCCGCACCACGTCGTCGCGGCGGTACGCGACAGCCGCAACCTCGCCGTCGCCGAGCTGGCCGGCGGCGACGCGGTCGTGCTCGACGGCGACGACATCGGCGCCCGGCTGATCGTGCAGACCGCCCGCCAGTCCAAGCTGTCCGTGGTCTACCACGACCTGTTCGACTTCGGCGGCGACGAGATCTACATGACCGTCGAGCCGACGCTGGTCAACCGCCCGTTCGCCGACGCACTGCGGGCATACCGGGAGTGCTGCCCGCTGGGCCTGCTGCTGGCCGACGGCAAGACCGTGCTCAACCCGCCCCCCGGCACGCTGATCAGCCCCGGCGACCGGATCGTGCTGCTCGCCCGCGACGACTCCACGATCAAGCCGGCCACCGGGCGGTTCCCGGTCGACGAGACCGCGATCGTGCACGCCGTACGCGGCCCCGCCGCGCCCGAGAGCACCCTCATCCTCGGCTGGAACCGGCGCGCCACCCGCATCATCGAGCAGCTCGACGTGTACGTCACCGCCGGTTCGACGGTCGACGTCGTCATCGACCGGGCCGACGCCGCAGGCGCCGTGAACCGGCTCGCGTCGCGGCTGCGCAACCTCACGCTGCGCGCCCGCACCGGCGACACCCGCGACCGCGGCCTGCTGGAGACGCTGGACGTGGTGGCGTACCACAACGTGATCGTGCTGGCCGACGACGACCTGGACGCCCTCACCGCCGACTCCCGGGTGCTGGTCACGCTGCTGCACGTACGCGACATCCTGGCCGGGCGCGGGCCCGGCTCGATCGTCAGCGAGATGCGCGACGAGCGCGACCGCGCGCTGGCGCAGCTGACCAAGGCCGACGACTTCGTGGTCAGCGAGCAGCTGGTGAGCCTGCTGATGACCCAGATCTCGGAGAACCGGCACCTGGAGTCGGTCTTCGCCGACCTGTTCGACGCCGACGGCGCCGAGATCTACATCCGGCCCGCCAGCTACTACCTGCGACCGACCGCCCAGGTCACCTTCGCGACCGTGGTCGAGGCGGCGTACCGGCGGGCCGAGGTCGCCATCGGCTACCGGCTCGCCGACCCGGGCGACGGCCACGGCGTGGTGCTCAACCCGGACAAGGAGCTGGTCATGCCCGCCATCGACCGGGTGATCGTGCTGGCCTCGGGCTGAGCACGCCGGACGCGGATGCCGCGCGGATGGGGGATCGGGACGGAGTGCGGATCCGGCGACGGCCGGTTGCGCGTGACCGATCAGCGTCGGCTCCGCGGAAATGCCGGCCCGCGATGCAACGCCGGGCGCGCACATCTCGTTCCTGGTTGACGTGACCCCCTCTGACGAGCAGGACTTCACGGAGTTCGTGCGCGCCCACGGCGACCGGCTGCTGCGCTTCGCGCGGCTGCTGGTGCCCGACGCCGCCGAGGCCGAGGACGTGCTGCAGACCGCCCTGCTGCGGCTGACCCGGCACTGGTCGCGCCGGCTCGACTCACCGGAGGCGTACGTCCGCGCGGCACTGGTGAACCTGGCCCGCGACCGCGGCCGCCGCCGGCACCTGGTGCCGCTGCCGGTGGAGCTGGAGCCGCGCCTGGCCCCGGCCGACCCCGACCACGCCGACGCGGTGGCCGCGCGGGCGCAGCTCGACCAGATGCTCGCCGGGCTCCCGCCGCGCCAGCGCGTGGCGGTGGTGCTGCGCGTGGTCGAAGGACTGAGCGAGGCCGAGACCGCCGCGCTGATGCGGTGCGCGCCGGGCACGGTCAAGAGCAACCTCGCCCGGGGCCTGGACCGGGCCCGCGACATCCTGCGGTCCGCACCCCACCCGGCGAAGGAGACGACGCGATGACCCCCATCCTCGACGATCCGGCACAGCGGCTGCGCGAGCTGGCCGCGGCGGCCGCGCCCGCCACCCGGGCCCGCGCCGACCTGGCCGCCGACGTGCTCCGGCAGGCCCGGCAGCGGCGGCGCCGCGGCCGGTGGCGCCGGGCGCTGCTCGGTGCCGGCTGCGGTGCCGCCGTGCTGGCCACGCTCGCCGCGAGCACGCTGCTGGGGCGTACCGACTTCTTCACCGTGCTCCCGCTGAGCGGGGCCATGAAGCCGACCCTGGCCCTCGACGAGCGGGTGATCCTCGACCGGTCCGCGGCCCCGGCCCGCGGCGACGTGGTGCTGGCCCGCGCGGTCTTCGAGGGCGAGGAGTTCGACCTGCTGTCGCGGGTGATCGGGCTGCCGGGGGACACCGTCGCCTGCCCGGCCGGCCCGGACGGGCGCTGCCCGGCGGTCGAGGTCAACGGCGCACCGCTGGCCGAGCCGTACGCCGCCGCGACCGGCACCGCACCGTTCGCCGCGGTGACCGTCCCGCCCGGACGGATGTTCCTGCTCGGCGACAACCGGGAGATCGCGCGCGACTCGCGGCACCTCGGCCCGCTGCCGCTGGAGGCGGTGTCCGGGGTCGCGGTGCGCATCCGGGGCGTGGACGGCCAGGTCCGCACCGTGCCCGGCGCGCCCCCGCACGACGGCCCAGGGGACACCGACAACGTCGACCCACCGGGGCCGAAACCGGAGACGCGGGCCACGCCCGGAAGCTGACGGGCGGCGGGCTGCCGCCGGTCTCATCACGGCAGCGGCTCCACCCCGGGACCCCCGCCCGCCGGGCGCACCTCGTCGCCCGGCGGCGTCAGCGTTCGCCGGGGCGGACCAACCCGCTCTCGTACGCGATGACGACCAGCTGCGCGCGGTCGCGGGCGTCCAGCTTGGTGAGCAGCCGGCTGACGTAGGTGCGCGCCGTGTCCGGGCTCAGGTGCAGCACCGCGCCGATCTCGGCGTTCGACCGGCCCGCGCCGACCTGCGCGAGGACGTCGCGCTCGCGCTCGGTGAGCGCGGACAGCCGCCCGGCGTCCGCGACCGGGGTGCGCGCCGCCGCGGCCAGCACGCGGCGGGTGACGGCGGGCGACAGCAGCGCGTCCCCGCCGGCGACGGTGCGCACCGCGTTGCGCAGCGCCTCCGGGGCGGTGTCCTTGAGCAGGAAACCGACCGCGCCCGCCCGGATGGCCTCGAAGAGGTACTCGTCGTCGTCGAACGTGGTGAGCATGACGACGTGGACCCGGGCGAGCGCCGGATCGGCCACGATGCGCCGGGTCGCCTCGATCCCGTCGACGCCGGGCATGCGTACGTCCATCAGCACCACGTCGGGCCGCTCGGCGCGGACCAGGCTCAGGCCGGCCGCGCCGTCGCCCGCCTCGCCGACGACGGTGATGTCGGGCGCCCGTTCCAGCACGGCGCGCAGCCCGGCCCGGATGAGGTGCTGGTCGTCGACGAGCACGACGCGCAGCGCGGTCATGCCGTGCCCCCGGGCAGGGGCAGGTCGGCGTGCACGCGGAAGCCGCCGAGCGCCGAGGTGCCGACGTCGACGGTGCCGCCGAGCAGCGCGATCCGTTCCGACATGCCGCGCAGACCATAGCCCGGCGCCCCGGGCTCCGCGGGCGCCACGCCACGGCCGTCGTCGACGACCTCCAGCGTCAGCAGCGCGCCGGTCACCCGCACCGCCACCTCCGCGCGGGTGGCCCGCGCGTGCCGCAGCACGTTCGTCAGCGCCTCCTGCACGACCCGGTACGCGGTCGTGCCCACGACCGTGGGCACCGTGCTCAGCTCGCCGCTGACGTGCAGCGCGACCGGCAGCCCGGCGCGGGCCAGCCCGTCGAGCAGCGCGGGAATCTCGTCGAGCCCCGGCATCGGCTCGCGGCGGTCCGCCTCCCGGCGCAGCGTGCCCAGCGTGGCCCGCAGCTCGGCCATCGCGCCGCCGCCCGCGGCCCGGATCGCGCCCAGCGCCGCCCGCACCTGCTCGGACGCGCCGTCGTCCAGCGCCTCCTCGGCCACCGCCGAGTGCAGCGTCACCACGGAGATCGCATGTCCCAGGGTGTCGTGCACCTCCCGGGCGATCCGCAGCCGCTCGGCCTCCACCTGGCGGGCGGCCTCCGCGCGGCGCTCCTCGGCCGCGGCCGCGGCCTGCCGGGCCAGCTCGGCCCGCAGCGCGCGCCTGCTGCGTACGGCGTCGCCGAGGGCGATCACGGCGACCATCAGCGCACCCTCGGAGCCGAGGCTCAGGCCCAGCACGATCGACGCGTCGTCGCCCTCGGCCAGCCGAATCCCGATCGAGGAGGCCAGCAGGGTCCCGGCGACCACCGCCGCGGCCCGGGTCCGGCCCCGCTCGGCGGCCGTGTAGAGGACCGCGGCCGCCGGCACGGCCAGCCCGATCGGGGCCAGGTCGAGCATGTAGTACGCGACGATGCCGGCGGCCACCGCCAGCAGTGCGAGCACCGGCCGGCTCCGGCCGAGCAGCGGCAGCGCCCCGAACCAGGCGGCGAACGCGTAACCCGGCGCCAGCTGGGCGGCCGCTCCGCCGTGCGTGGCCACGGCAGCCGCGACCAGGCAGAACGTGCCGACGGCCAGGAGCGCGTCGGTGCGGGTGGGTCGGCTGGCAGGCACGCTCCGAGCCTAGATCGGCACCGGGCCGCAGCGCTGTCGCCGGCAGGCGACACCTGGTCGCGGCCCCGTACGCCGAGAAGCGACTGGAGCTCGCGCCGCCGCTCGGCAGACGTGCCGGGCAGGCGGACCTAGCGTCGACGGCGACCGGAAAGACACCCTGGGAGGACCCCTCATGACCCGCACCAGACTGACCTGGATCGTGCTCATCGCCCTGGTATGGGCCGCGATGATGTCGTTCGGCGGCGTCGCCGCCGAGACGGTGATGCTGTACCCGAACATCTTCCGCGACCCGCCCGCATCGCTGGAGCTGGCCCGCGAGTTCATCGTCGCGGGCGGCCCGAGCGACTACTTCCCGCCGCTGGGCGCGAGCGTGGTCGTCTGCAGCCTCGCCGCGACCGTGCTCACCTGGCGGCACCGGCGGCTGCGGTGGTGGATCGCCGCCGCGACGCTGACCTTCCTCGCCTGCGAGTTCCTGTTCTCCGCGGTGTTCTTCTGGCCGCGTAACGAGATCATGTTCGTCGACCCGGTCGGCACCCACAGCGACGAGTACCTGCGCCAGGTCGCCGCCGAGTTCGTCGCCGGGCACTGGGTCCGCCTCGCGGGCGGCGCGGTCACCGCGGTGCTCGTCTTCACCGCCCTGCTGCGCTGGGTGCGGACCGCGCCCGCCGCCACTGCGACCACCACGCCCGCCCCGGCCACCGCGCCTGCTGCCGCCACCGCGGCCGCCGGTGGGGCCGAAGCCGCCGGGGCCGAGCGATGACGCCGCGCACGGCCGGGTCCGGCTTCTCGTGGCCCGTCCTCGTCGGGCTGGCCGCGCTGGCGGCGCCCCGAGTCGTCCTGCACGACCTGGACGTCGTGCAGGAGGGCAGCTTCGTCAACGCCCTGCTCGTGTTCGTCCCGCCGCTGTGCTGGATCGCCGCCGTGCTGTGGCGGCGCCCGCCGCGCCCGTTCCTGACCGTGCTGCTCATCGGCTCGGTGTACGGGGTGTTCCTCGCGGCCGGCCACCAGCTGCTCTGGGACGCGGCCTTCGACGGGGCGCCGCCGGCGCTGGGCGGCAACCTCGCCGACGTCGACCCGGCCGTGCAGCAGGTGCTGCTGCGCGGTGCCGCGGCCGTGTCGAGCCTCGTCACTGGCCTGGTAGTCGGGGCCGTCACGGGCGCGGTCGCGGCGCTGCTGCGCCGGGTGGTGCCTGGCGAGCCGGATCGGCCTGGCCAAGTCTGAGGCTCCGCCCGCCACGCCGACTGAGGGCGTGGCGGCGCGTCAGCACCGAATCAGGACGGTCAGGCGCCGTCCGAGCTAGCACGTAACGTCGCGCAGTGCTGGTAAGTCCGCCTGTCGGCCCGCCTTGGTGATTCGGTAGGTGATGTCGTCGCTTGAGCCTCGCAACGGATAGGGTCTCGGGACTTCGCAGCGTAGGCTGACTCGCAACGGACCTCGATGCCCCTCTGGAACGGTTGAGTGACGGCCTTCTCGGCTGCACCACTCCAGGAAATTCAGCATCAAAGGCGTGGCTCGGAGGTGGTGGCCCTGATGATGTGTCGCTAAATCACACACCGGCCAGTGCCTGAAATGGGGAAGCGCACCCCGCCTAACCTCGGTCTTTCACGAGTAGTAGATCTTGTCGCGCATTCGGATACGTGATTACGCCTGTCGGTTCCTGCTGGTGACGGGCATGCTGCTGGC
>NZ_JBFAOU010000277.1:0-7053 GCF_040675365.1 Catellatospora sp. NPDC049609
CGGGTGAAGAACTGCACCGGCATCCGCTGCACGTGGTCGTAGACGCGGGTGCGCAGGTCGTAGATGAGCCCCTCGCCGATGCGGCTGGAGTAGAACCGCTCGGCCAGCAACAGCAGGGCATTGACGAGTGCCAGACCGGCAATCAGGAGCGCGATCCGCACGACCTGCGCGCCGGCGTCGGGATCGAGCGACTCGCTCTGCCCAAGCACGATGGCGTCGACCACCTGGCCCGCCAGCAACGGGGTGGCCACGCCGATGACCGCGCCGAGCACCACCGTCAGCAGGAAGACCGCGATCTCTGTCCGGTATGGCCGGGCGAAGACGAGGATCCGCCGCGCGGTCAGCTTCCCGATCTTGCGGTTCCTGGCAGACTGCACGTTCTCCAGCGCCTGAGCATAGCTCAGAAAGGCGCCCCCCAGTGAAGTCATGCCTTCTCGCTATCTTCCGGATGTGCCTTGGACCGGCACTTCAGCCTGCTGATTCTCGATGGATGCACTAGTCGTCGTCCCTCGTGTCGGTTCGAAGGATGTCTAGGGATTTCGACGCTCTGTCGACATGTCGCGTCTCAGCAATCTTGGCGTCGCCAGGTCGCTTTGCCGTCGAGGGCAGTGAGCTGGCACTCGTACTGCGCGGAGAGGGTAGCTAGGCGGTGGAGGATTCGTTCGGCTGCGGTCGGTGATGCTGGGATGGGCAAACCGCGGGTGGCCCATCGGCCGGTGGTCATTATTTCCATGGGGACGAAGGTAACTTCGAGGGCGGTATGGTTTGTGTCGAAGCTGACCAGGACGGCTGCGGTCTCGCGGAACCGTTCTTCGTGGAAGCTATTGAAGCTCGCTGCGTGGATGTCGGCGGTGCTTGCATGGGCTGGCAGGCCGGCCTTATGGCGGGCGTCGGCGGGCAGGCGATGCAGGTTGTCGTGCTGGAATAGGAACGTACCGAGACCATGCAGGATGGGCGCGCCGGCGTAGATTTCCAGACCGCGTAGCACATGGGGTCCGTGCCCGACTACTAGGCTGGCCCCGGCTTCGATGCATGCGTGTGCCGTATGGGTGACGAAGTCGGCGGGCGTTTCGTGCTCTCCAGCAAAGTCGTGAGAGTGGATGCTGAGTACGACGATGTCGGCGACGCGGCGGGCCTCCGTCACCGCGCGGACCGTGGCGCCTAGGTCAGCAGGGTTGGCCACTGTGTGGGAGGCGTGCCTGGACCCGCGCAGGAAGCGGTAGGGAGGGAAAAAGACGGTGTCGGGGCCGAACAGCTCGGGGTTGAGGCCGCGTCTGGTTGCGATTCCCTTCAGCAGCTCGAAATCGTTTTGGGGGAGCTCATGGGCATGCGAGAAGCGCAGGGGGGCGATACCAGGACGGGCAGGGATGCCGTCGGCCGTGGCCGTGGCCGCCATGAATTCGGCCAGAGTGGAGCAGACCGAGACAAGAGCAACCCGGCCGGAAGCGGTTTCGGCGAAGCACGCGGTGCGGGCTTCGGCTTCATCACGACCAGCGCCAGCGTGGGCAATGTGGGCGCGGTCGAGTTCAGCTGTGGTACGCAGCAGGGCTGGCACGCCGAAGTCCATCGCGTGGTTGTTGGCGCGCGACATGAGTGTGAACCCGAGTTCGGCGAGGTCGTCAGCCACAGCCGCGGGAGCGCGTAGCCAGGTGCCGCCACTGAAGTGGCTGGCCGGGCTCTCGTAGTCGTGGATGAGGGTTTCGAAGTTGCCGAAAACGGCGTCCGCTTGGTTTGCGAGCGCCTGAAAGCGCCTGAAATGGCCAGCGTGGGTCGCTGCATGCAGGCGGCGGGTGGCCACCACGTCGCCTACGAGAAGCAGTGTTAAACCAGGTGTGTTACCCATGGCGTGGTCCCCAATAGTCTACAGGTGGTCTCTTGCCGCCGTCTGCTCTGCTCAAGGCTTGACGGGCGAAGTGGATGCGTAGAGCTGTCTGCCGCTGGCGTTCGGCCGCTGCGGCGGTGCTATGTCCGCCCGCGAAGCGGTAGATCTGGTGCGCCTTTCCGTGAATCGACAGCCGGCTTAGAAAGCTGTCTAGCTGTCGCGGCTGGCAGCGCGAGTCGTTGTCGCCGGCCAGGACCAGCAGCGGTGCCCTGATGTGGGCGACATAAGCGGTCGGGCAGGCCTGACGGTAGCGGTCGGCGACCTGTTCGGGGGTGCCGTCGAACAGCTCAGCGAGGAAAACACGCAGTTGGGTGCTGCCGTGCTGGTAGGCGACGCAGAGATCGGCCAGTGGTACGTCAGCGATACCGGCGGCCCAGCGTGTTGGCTGGGTGCCGAGAGCAAGTAGGGTCAAATACCCGCCCCAGGACTGGCCGGTTAGCACGCATCGGGTCGGGTCGGCCGTGCCGTCGGCGACCGCTGCCTGCCAGACTGCGGTCAGATCTTCGAGCTCGGTCAGGCCCGGTCGGCCGATGATCGCATCCCGCCACGTCGTGCCGTACCCCAGCGAGCCTCGATAGTTGACGTGAATGACAGCAAATCCCGCGTCCAGCCAGGCCGCCCGTTCCGGTGAGTAGCGGTCCACATCCGTGCCGCGGGGTCCGCCGTGCAGGGCGAACACAGTCGGACACGGCCCCTTACCCAGAGCGGGGGTGGCCACAAGCGCGTGTACAGGGCCACCTGGTCCGACGGCGAATAGGTCGCGTAGCGGCTCAGACGCTGGCGGGCCGCTCTGCTGGCTCACGAGGGGCCGGTCGGCCCCGTCGTGTGTCAGGACGCGCGCGTTCCAGGAGGCGGCGCCTGAGGAGCCGGAGTACCAGATGGTGTCATCGGGTCGGGCTTGGGCTGCCCCCAGATTCCCGCGCGGTACGTCAATAGACGTCAGCTGCTCGGTCTCCGGGTCGTAGCGGTGCAGGGTGGATCGGGCGCGATGACGCCCAATGATCAGCAGCATTCTGCCGTCCGGGTACCACGTGGCGGTTAGGTCACCCGGCAGGTCGTCACCTACCGGAATTTCGTCGCTGGTGACCGGATCCCAGATCAATAGTTTGCGCCAGCCTCGACGGTGACGGACCACCAGCAGCCGCTGGTCGCCCGGGATCGGACTGAAGGCTAGAGCCCCACCGTGGCGGCTGGTGGCGGCCAGCGTGCCGTCGGCGGCGTTGATCAGCGACAGGGCTGGGCTGCGGCCGTCGGTGCCGGACTGGGTGAGTGCCAGTAGAGTTTCGTCGGCTGACATCGCGACCAGGCGGGCGCCGTAGCGGCCAGCGTGCACGACCTTAAGTGACTCACCAGGCTGCGTCACCCAGACGGCAGCGCCAGCCCTAGTGGTCAGCCCGATCGCAGCGCTGCGGCGGCCCAACGCAAGTCCGGTGGGATAGCCGGCGGGCAGACCTGGCACCGCCGGCTCGGCCATGCTGCAGGCCAGCCATGGCGGGTATGGCCGCCGCATCCAGATGCCAGTCTCGCTGCCATCTGTGTCGGCGAACCACCAGACCCATCTGCCGTCGGGGCTGATGGCGGCCCGACCGACGCCGACCGGTGTGTCAGTGTTGGATACCTGATGGTGCGCGCCGTTGTCCAGGTCCAAGGCATGGACCTGGTGAACGCCGTTGGTGGTGGTGATGTAAATGCATCGCTGAGGCGCGTCGGCGGCCCACATCGGCATGGGCATCCGGGGTGTGGTGAAGCGGGCGCGCCATCGCGCTTCCGCAGCGGGATCGGTGAACAGCTGTGCAGGGACGTCCGCCTGAGGGCTGCCCATGCGGTCACTCATGTACGGGCCCGACAGGCGCGACCGGCTGCGGACCGCCGCAATCCAGCAGCAGCGGGGATGGCAAAGCGAGCGAGCTGTCCATTTGCAGTAGCTGATACAGCACGCCTGCTAGGCCGTCCATCAACCCCGGTGTGGTCAACGCCTCCACCTCGGCCTCCCAGTCGACGGCCGGGCCATCGACCGATACGCCAAGCCGGATAGCGAGCTCCCAGCTGCCCAGCTGCCCGTGGCACAAGGTCAGTCCGGGCGAGGCCAGTGCTGGCGTCAGTTCGGCGGCGTGGGCGGCCATCCGGCGGAACCGTTCCCGGCCCGTACGCCGGTAAAGGTCCCAGGCGGCCAGACCGACCCCCGTGGTGCCGTGGCACCAGGTGGCCGTGTAGGTGCCTTTCTCGCTTGGCATGCGCAGGTCCCGCCAGCCCCGACCGGCCTGGAACGCCGAATCAACGAAAGCGAACGCCTGCTCCGCCAGTTCATCCCACTGGCCCAGACCTGTCGCCAGGCCTAGTCGGTACAGCGCCCATCCGATCCCCATTGACCCGTGCGCAAACCCGGCTGATCCGCGTGGAAAGCTCGCCGGCCTCGTTATTGGAGGCTTGTCGGGCCATGTCGCGCCCTCCTTCGTCAGCACCGCCCGCTCTCTCACGCCCTCGGCGAGCTGTATCGCCAACTTCGTGTAGGTGTCCTTGCCGGTGCGCTCAGCCAGGCCTAGCAGGGGCACGATTGCACCCCCCGCGCCCACCAGTAGGTCAGGCATGATTTGGTCAGCAACCGCTGAGGTGATCTTGGTGGTTGCTGCTTCGGCGCATGGGAGTGCCCGCCGCACACGTAAACGATCCAGCGCCAGCCACGTCCACACCAGCGACGCAGGCCCGCAGTATCCGCCCTGTTCCTGGCCCGTTTCGAGCTGCTGAGCGGCCCGCAAGGTTGCCAGCGCCGCTTCCAATAGCGCGTCAGTACCAGAGACGGGATCTGCGCGGCCGAGACGCACCGCGCGCTGGTAGGCGGCCAGTGCCAAAGTGATGCCAGCGGTGCCGTCATACAGATCCGCCGACACCGCACGCACCACGCGCGCCGTCACCGACCCGATCGAGGTGCCCACCCAGGTGACCGTGCCGTCGTCGCCCCAGATGGCACTGTCGCGAAGCCGGGCGACCACCCGCGCCGTGAGGGCTCGCCGCTGATCCGGCTCCAGCACCCTCACACTGCCGGAACGGCCGGCGTCAGCTGGCGTATACCGGTGCAGATGGTAGGCGTTGGCCAACGAGGCACGGATCACCCGCTCATGCATCGCATCATCGCGTGAACGCCACCGCCGCAGCGCCGGGCGCAGCTGGTCGCCATAGTCCGCCAGCAGATGTCCTCCCGGCCCGTGCGCCCGCCCCGTTTCGGGGGCGAACTCGAACACCGGAACATCACCGGCCAGCAGATCAGCCAACTCCGCCCGAGCCAGCCCATCCGGGTCGGCAACATGCAACCGCTCAGCGTCTTGGACCAAAATACGCTCAGCCTGCTTCAAGGCGCCGCCCTGGTCGTGCAGCGACGCCGGATGCCACAACCCGTACTCTAGATCGACATAGAATTGCGTGGACCGCGGCACCAGCCGCATCAGGCACCCGCCAAACCGGGCCAAGCCAGGCTCCAGGTCTCCACGTGCGTCCAACGCGTCAATCCGCCGGGCATACGCCCGGTATCCCTCGACGATCTGGCCGACGAATTGCTCCGGCCGCGGCGTCATGCGCGGGTGGTTGGTTCCCGGCCGGTTCACCTCGATTGGCGTACGAACCATCCGCGCGGCATCGGTGCCAGCGCCCTGCAGCACCGGCACCGGCACGGGGGTCTGCTGATCGGGCAGCGACCCCAACCCCGAAACGTCGACCGCACCACCTGCCATGACCCTTGCCGGCAGCAGCCCACTGGCCATCGTGGTCCAGCTGACTAGTTGATCGGCCCGGCGGGCGGCGTGGCACCACGTGGTCTTCGACTCCCACGGCGGGGTAAACAAGGTTTCACAGTCGATGATGACTGGCACCGCACCTGCTGCAATCATGTTCTGATGGTGCAGATCGGTTCCGCCGAGCAACGCCATGACCGCCATCCAGGCACCCATGCCTCGGTAGAAACGCAGTTCCTCGGCCTGATCAGCGCAGTAGCGATGATCGATGTGCTCGGTCCAGCCGTAGCCGTTACCGGTTATCACGGCAGGGAGTCGGATCCACTCCTCATGGTCCCGGTGCAGATCCTCCAGTAGGTGCGCCAGTGCATGATCGACGCCCATCGGACGAGGCTTGTAATGGACCACGCGGGTCCCGAACTCTAGCCGCATCACGCTATGCCCGCCGCGATGCGCATCACCCTGCCCCAACGCGATGCCGCTCAGCTCCCCTCGACCGGCAAAGGTCTCGAGCCTGTCACGGTCGGCCCGCAGCCTGCGCGCCATGGTCACCAGCGACGCTGACCGGCCTTCGATCAGCCGCTCCACACGGGGACGCAGGTGCGGGTAGTGCCGCTCCATTCCGCGCCAGAACTCCACCGTTGCCGCTTCCGCAACAAACTGTTGCCAGCGTTCCTCAGAACTAGCCCCCGACAGACGACCTTGTGCTGTCGCCGCGTGCAGCTCCAACACCAGCAGCCGCCGCAGCCTGCCCAACAGCGCTGGGCCCAGCCACGCATTAAATCCATGAACCAACAACGCACAGGCACCGCCATCGAGCTGTGGCACCTCCCGCTGCACCTGATCAGCTAGCCGCTCCACCGCCGGCGCCTGCCAAACCGCCACGGTGGCGGCCAACCCGCCATCCTCACGCCTTACCTCGAACACACAAATCCTCCCGCCACCCGCACCTGACGGACCCCGTTCGCCGGATCTGGACTCAACCTCCGCCGGTCAGCCCGGATGCGCCTAAAGCACGAACGACGCATCCGGGCTCCGCCGTCACACCCGGGAAATCAGAACCTCAGCACGGGTCGCATGGGTCGCAGTTGGTCAGCGGACAGGTGTAGTCGGTCGTCCCGCCCCACTCCTGCGAGTGGGGAATGACTTCGAACTGCGGACCAGCCGGATTGACTACGCCGTCAACCTCGCTGGCGCCTGCACGCCAGGCGGCCACAACATCGGACTCGAACTCGGACATTTCCTACCCCACCTTCAAGCGAGAAGTTTTACGCCTGGTAATACGAGTAGCCGCAGGTAAAGGTTCCCGGCCCAATCCATGGGGGTCTGCTGCACCGATAGGTGACATCTGACGATCTTGTGCGCAATAGCTGAGGTCACGCGATGTGCTGCTCCGGGGCGTTTCACCAGGTGATGGTGCGGTCGGAGACCAGGGCGGCGACGGCG
>NZ_JBFAOU010000278.1:0-7013 GCF_040675365.1 Catellatospora sp. NPDC049609
TGACCCCCAACCCCCACCACCCCCCCCCCCCACCCGGGTACCGGTACCTGGGGGCCATGACCGCTCTTTCTGGTCGGAAAGTGCAGTAGGACTCTACTTTCCGACCAGAATCAGCGATCTTCCCGACGCCGCGACACCGCGACACCGCGACACCGCGACGCCGCGACGCCGCGACGCCGCGACGCCGCGACACCGGGACGGCGCGATGGCGGTCAGCGCTCCGCGGGGCCCGCCGGGCGGGACGCCGCAGGGGAGCCGAGTTCGGTCAGCAGGGTCGTCCCGTCGCGGCGGTGCGCGGCGGCAGGCCCGTCCTCGCCGGCGGCTGCGTGCACGTCGGCGAGCAGCAGCAACGTGCGCGCCGAGCCGAGCCGGTGCCCGGTCTCCCGGTGCACCGACAGCGCCGCCGTGGCGTGGCCCAGCGCGTCGCCGGTGTCGCCGCGCTCGAACGCGTACGCCGCGAGCTGGTGCAGTGCCCGGCCGAGCAGCACCCGGTAGCCGGCCTGGCGGGACTCCTCGGCGGCGCGGCGGGCGTGGGCGAGCCCGGCGCCGTCCGGGCGCAGCAGGTCGGCCAGCGCCAGCAGCACCTCGACCGCGGCGAACCGCTGCCCGGTCTGCTCGGCCAGCTCCAGCGCGCGGGTCAGGTCCTCCCGGGCGGGCCCGTCCTGGCCGAGCGCGGCGTGCACGGTGCCGCGCGCCTCGTACGCCCGCAGCCGCAGGCGCTGGTGTTCGAGCTCGTCGCTGACCTCGACGGCGGCCTGGGCGTGCGCGAGTGCGGTGCCGGTGCGGCCGGTGTCGCGGTGCAGCGCGGCGAGCCCGGCCAGCAGGTCGGCCTCGCCGATCCGGTCGCCGACCGACCGGTACGCCGCCAGCGCCGTGCCCAGCTCCTGCTCGGCCTGCCCGTGCCGGCCGAGGTGGTGCAGCCCCTGCCCCAGCCCGTTGCGGGCGAACGCCTCCCCGGACGACGCCCCGATCTGCCGGTACGGCGCCAGCGCGCTGCGGAACATCTCGACCGCCCGGTCGAGGCGGCCCAGTTCGAAGTGGATGCCGCCGAGCCGGACCAGGTTCACCGCCTCCCCGCCCAGGTCACCGGCCTGCCGGTTGAGCGCGAGCGCCTGCTCGTAGCACTCGGCCGCGGCCGGTTGCGCGCCGGACACCTGGTGCGCGGCGCCGAGGTTGCCGACCGCGGCGGCCTGCCCGGCGGTCCACCCGGCCTCGGCTCCGCGCGCCGCGGCCTGCTGGAACAGCTCGATCGCCTGGTCCGGCCGCCCCCGGAAGGTGGCCGCCGCGGCGAGGCTGAGCAGGCTCGCGGCCTGCGCGTGCGGTGCGGCGGCGGTGTCGGCGGCGGCCAGCGCGGTGCGGCCGACCAGCTCCCAGTCGGCCATGTGCATGCGCATCTGGAAGAAGCCGCGCAGCCCGTCGGCCAGGCGCCAGGCGGTGCGGGGCGCGCCGTGCCGGGCCGCGGCCACGATCGCGGCGACCAGGTGGGGCCGCTGGGCGTCGAGCCAGGCCAGGGCCGTGGCGGCGTCGGGCAGGTCGACGTGGGTGTCCGGCTCGGGGCAGGTGCAACCGCCCCGGTCGGCGACGGGCAGGCGCAGGATCTGCGGGTAGAGCCGCTCGGCGGCGGCGTCCACGGCGCAGCCGAGGTGGCCGAGCAGCCGGTTCACGGCGGCCTGCCGCGCCGCTGCCGGCTCCTCGTGCTCGGCCCGCTCGGCGGCGTAGAGGCGCAGCAGGTCGTGGAAGGTGTAGCCGCCGGGCACGGGCTGCTCCACCAGGTGCGCGGCGGCCAGCCGGTCGAGCAGCGGGTCGGCCTGTGCGCGCGGCAGCCCGGCCAGCGCGGCGGCGGCGGGGCGGGTGAAGCCGGGGCCGGGCACCAGCCCGAGCAGCCGGAACAGGCGCCGTCCGGGCTCGGGCAGCCGGTCGTACGAGCGGGTGAAGGCGGACCGGACCGCGCCGTGCTCGTCACCGGGCAGCCCCAGCCGGTCGAGGCCGTCGGCGGCGACGGCCGCGGCGTACTCGTCGAGCCGGTCGTGCTCGTGCAGCCCGGCCGCGGCGATGCGCAGCGCGAGGGGCAGGTGGGCGCAGAGCTGGGCGAGGCGTGCCGCGGCGGCCTGCTCGGCGGCGACCCGCCGCGTGCCGATGGTGCCGCGCAGCAGCGACAGCGACTCGGCGGTGGTGAGCGGGCGCAGCGTCAGCCGCCGCGCGCCCTCCCGGGCGACCAGCCCGTCTAGCCGGTGGCGGCTGGTCACCAGGGTCAGGCAGCCGCGCCCGGCGGGCAGCAGCGGGCGCACCTGGTCGGCGTCGAGCGCGTCGTCGAGGACGACCAGGTGCCGGCTCTCCGCGGTGGCGCTGCGGTAGAGCCCGGCGGCCTGCTCCTCGTCGGCGGGGATGCGCGCGGGCGGCACGCCGAGCGCGGCCAGCAGCCGGCCGAGCGCCTCGACGGCGGGCAGCGCGGTGCCGCGCGAGTGCCCGCGCAGGTTGACGAAGAGCTGGCCGTCGGGGAAGGCGGCGCGGGACCGGTGCGCCCACTGCACGGCGAGCGCGGTCTTGCCGACGCCCGCCATGCCGACGACGGCCGCGACGGCGGGCGCGGCCGGGTCTGCGTGGCGCCGGGCCAGCAGCGCGTCGAGCTGGTCGAGCTGGTCGTGGCGGCCGGTGAAGGCGGACGCGCCCAGCGGCAGCTGCGCGGGCCGGGCCGGGGCGGCGCTCGGCGGCGCGGGTGCGGGCCGGTCGCCTGCCTGCTGGCGCAGCACCCGTACGAACACCTCCTGCACGGCCGGGCTGGGCGTCACGCCGAGCTCGTCGGACAGCCGGGCGCGCAGCTCGTCGTAGCGGCGCAGCGCACCGGCCTGGTCACCGGAGGCGGCCAGCGCGGAGATCAGCAGCGCGTGCAGGGCCTCGTGCAGCGGGTTCTCCTGGGCCAGCGCGGCGAGCTGCGCGGTCACCGCGTCCGGCCGTCCGGCCCGCAGCGCCAGCTCGGCCCAGCCGAGCGCGGTCGCCAGCCGCCGCGCCTCCAGCGCCACCACGGCGGGCAGGTGCGCGAGCCGGCCGCGCACGTCGGCCGCGTACGGCCCGCGCCAGCACAGCAGCGCCTGCTCGTACGCCCGGAACGCGGGCTCGTCGGCGCCGCGGCCGGCCGCGTCGAGCGCCTCGGCGTGCAGCCGGTCGAACCGGGCGGTGTCGGTCTGCACCAGCTCCGGGTCGAGCAGGTAGCCGTCGGCCTGCCGGCGCAGCCCGGGTCCGCCGCCGTGCAGCGCGCCGCGCAGCCGCAGCACGTAGCCGTGGACGAGGTTGCGGCTGGTCCGGGGCGGGTCGCCGGCCCACAGCACCTCGGTGATCTCGTCGACCGAGACGGGGTCGCCGGGCCGGACGGCCAGCAGCGCGAGCAGCAGCCGCTGCGGCGGCGAGCCGATCGCGACCACGGCCTCGCCGACGCCGAGGCGGACCGGGCCGAGCACGGCCACCTGAGGCGCGCCGGGCCGGGGCGGGTCGCCGCAGATCCGGGCGAGGCTGCGCGCGTGCTCCTCGGCGGTCAGCCCGAGCGCGGTGGAGATCCGGTGCAGGACGTCGGGCCGGTAGCGGCGCACCGAGCCGTGTTCGAGGTCGCGGATGGTGCGGACGGCGACACCGGCCTTGGCAGCCAGCGCGTCCTGGGTGAGGCCGCCGCGGCGGCGGAACTGGGCGAGCAGCCGCGCCGGTGTGTGGGCACGCGGAAGGGCCATGCCGTGCATCTCCTTGGGACCGAGAGTGTCGATCCCGCGCATCACCCGCCGTCGATTATGCCGGTCTTGCCGGTCGGCGGGAAGCGGCCCGCGCGGCGGGCGGGGCCGTCCCTGGTCGGGGTGCGGGCGACGGCCGGCCGGGCAGGGGCGGCGGCGTCCAGAAACGACACACGGCCGGTCAAGCGGGGCTGCCTAGGTTCGATGCCGAGGCCGCCACCCGGCGGCCGCGAGAGGAGAAGTCATGCGGAAGAAGCTCGCCCGGGTCGCTGCCGTCGGCGCCCTGGCCGCCGCGATGGTCGGGGGGACCGCCACGGTGGCGCAGGCCGCGGAGTGGCGCGTCTACGCCGTCTACAGCCAGAGCCTGTCGTGCGTCTACGGCGGCGCCTACTACAGCCAGGCGCTGGGCTGGGACGACTACGACTGCCGCAGCGCCCCGGGCGGCTACGCCCTGTGGTACCTGAACTGAGCACCGACCGCTGACCGGGGGGACCCCGTTCGTGCCGGCTCTGGCGGGACGAACGGGGTTGCGGCGTCAGGACGTGGCGATGACCGAGTTGGCCTGGTGGTCCTTGCCGCGCGGCCGGCAGCCGACCACCACCACGGCGTCACCGGCCTCCAGCGCGCTGACCTCCCGGTACTGCAGGGCGCGGCCGTCGCGGAGCACGGCGATGACGGGCTCGCCCAGCTCGTGCGGCGCGCGGCCGACCTCGTCCGGGCGGGCCGGGCGTTCCACCAGCTCCAGGCCGTCGCCGTGCACCAGCAGGTCCGAGTAGACCTCGCTGACCAGCGGCGACTGCGCCGCGACGCCGAGCAGCCGGCCCGCCGCGGCCGACGAGGTGATCACCGCGTCGGCGCCGGACCGCAGCAGCAGCGGCTCGTTCTCGGCCTCCCGGATCGATACGACGACCAGGCACTTGGCGTTGAGCTGCCGGACGGTCAGGGTGGCCAGCACCGCGGTGTCGTCGCGGTTGGTGGCGATGACGACGCGGGCGGCGTTGTGCACGGCGGCCTGGCGCAGCACCACCTCGCGGGTGGCGTCGCCGAGCACCGCGGCGTACCCGTCGCGGTTGGCCTCGTCCACGTGGTCCTGCACGCTGTCGACCACCACGAACTGGTCCGGCGTGACGCCGGTGGCCTGCAGCTGCCGGATGGCGTTGGCGCCCTTGGTGCCGTACCCGATGACGACGGTGTGTCCGCGCAAGGTCTTCCTCCAGCGGTCGCGGCGGCGTTGGTCCCGGAAGCGGCGGCCCGCCACCTCGAAGGCGGTGCCGATGAGCACGGCCAGGAAAGCGATCCGCAGCGGCGTGATGACCAGGACGTTCACCAGCCGGGCGGTGGGGCTGACCGGCACGACGTCGCCGTAGCCGGTGGTCGACAGCGTCACCGTCGCGTAGTAGAGCGCGTCGAGCCAGCTCATCTCGCCGTCCGCGCCGTCCTTGTACCCGGTGCTGTCGGCCATCACCACGCAGACGACGGTGCCGAGGATGAGCAGCCCATAGAGGATGCGCCGGCCGATGTGGCGGATCGGGTCGAACTCGCGCTCCGGCAGCTTGATCTGCCCGCGTTCGATCGCGTTCGCGGTGATCCTTTTCGCCCCGGCCATGCTCGGAGAGTATCCGACGAAGGGCTGACCCTAACTGGCTGGACGAACGAATCAATACTCGTCGAACGGCCAGCAACCACCCCGTCCGCGCTGGCCACAGGATTATTGATCATGAAGTGACATAGGTAACAGAATGGGAACGCTCCCATCAGCGCCCTTGACACCCACGTAACCTCACGGCAATCTCATGGGAGCGCTCCCGACCATGTGGTCCACGCCACAGGGAGCCCGATCCCTACGCATCACCCCCACCGCACATCGACGACCTGAGAGGGGTCAGGATGAGCACGATCCTGCGGCGCCGTTCCTTCGCGGCGATCGCACTCGCTGCCGCCGTCACGCTCGGCGCAGCGGCCTGTTCGGGGGAGGAGCCGGAGCCCGGCGCCACCGAGCAGATCACCCTGAACGTGGACGTCTTCGGCAACTTCGGTTACGAAGAGCTTTACGGCCAGTACATGAAAGAGCACCCGAACATCAAGATCGTTGAGCGGGGCACCGGCTCGCAGCTGGACGCGCACAACCAGCAGCTGACCCAGCGGCTCGCCGCCGGCGCCGGTGCGGGTGACGTGGTGGCTCTCGAAGAGGGCGTCATCATCTCCTACCTGGACAAGGCGAACCTCTTCGTCGACCTGGCCGAGCACGGCGCCAAGGACCTCGCGGGCAACTTCATCCCGTGGAAGTTCCAGCAGGGCACCACGGCCGACGGCAAGATCCTGGGCCTGGGCACCGACGTCGGCTCGATGGCCATGTGCTACCGCACCGACCTGTTCGCCAAGGCCGGTCTGCCCACCGACCGCGCCGAGGTCTCCAAGCTGTGGCCGACCTGGGACGACTACATCAACGTCGGCAAGACGTTCAAGGGCAAGGTCAAGGACGCGGGCTTCATCGACGCGGTGACCAACACCTACAACACCATCCTGATGCAGAAGGCCGGTCAGGGCGCGGGCTACACCTACTTCGACAAGTCGGGTGCGATGACCATCGACACCAACCCGGCCGTCAAGGAGTCGTACGACCTCGCGGTCAAGATCCTGGACGCGGGCCTGTCGGCGAAGCTGCAGGCGTGGTCGAACGAGTGGAACAACGGCTTCAAGCAGGCCCAGTTCGCCACCATCGCCTGCCCGGCGTGGATGACCGGCTACATCACCTCGCAGAACGGTGACGCCGGCAACGGCAAGTGGGACATCGCGGCCGCGCCCGGTGGCGGCGGCAACTGGGGCGGCTCGTTCCTGGCCGTGCCGAAGCAGTCCAAGCACGCGAAGGAGGCCGCCGAGCTGGTCAAGTTCCTGACCAACCCGACCGGTCAGATCGCCGCCTTCAAGTCGAAGGGCAACCTGCCCTCGTCGCCGCAGGCGCTCGCGGACCCGGCCGTCAAGGCCGCGGTGAACGACTACTTCAGCAAGGCCCCGACCGGCGACATCTTCGCCAAGGGCGCGCTGGACCTCAAGCCGGTCTACCTGGGCGCGAAGAACGCCCCGGTGCGCACCGCGGTCGAGAACGCGCTCCGCACGGTGGAGCAGGGCACCAAGTCGGCCGCTGACGGCTGGACCGCCGCCGTCACGGACGGCAAGAAGGCCGCCCAGTAACAACGCCCGACCAGGGCCGTGCTGGAGGACCTGCACGGGCCCGTCGGCCGGGTCCTGGTCGCCGGGGGCCCGCCCCGGCACGGGCACCGCTGAGCGTGCCGGGCC
>NZ_JBFAOU010000279.1:0-6872 GCF_040675365.1 Catellatospora sp. NPDC049609
GATCGAGGCGTCCGAGGTCACCGTGGTGCTGCTGGACGCCAGCGAGGTCATCAGCGAGCAGGACCAGCGGCTGCTGTCGATGGTCACCGAGGCGGCGGACAGGTTGCGGTGTCAGGGCACCGCACCCGCCCGGCGCAGGCCCGCGCCCTGAACGCGAGCCACCCCCGTTTCAGCGGGCAGCCGCCAGCAGCCGCTGGCCGGCCCGCTCGGGCCGCACGCCCGGCCCGTCGAAGGACACCGTGGCGGGCCGCAGCGCACAGGCGGCGATCGCCGCTTCGTCCATGCTGATGCCAAGACCCGCCGCATCGCCGAGGACGAACGATCCGTCCTCGATCCGCAGGTCGATGTCGATGCCGATCGGCGGGCGCATGACCTGCAGCTCGCTGGTGAGATGGTTGGGCACCGACGTCGCCGCGTGCAGCAGGCCGACCGGGTTGGTGCCGATCGGGCTGACCGGCAGGTCGTAGGCGTGGGCCAGCGCCGACACCCGCAGGAAGTGGGTCACCCCCCACACCGAGGCCGTCTGCACGATGTCCAGTGCGCCCGCCGCCAGCAGAGGCCGGAACTGCTCCAGCCCGCTGAGGTTCTCGCCACTGGCGACCGACGCCCGCATGCCCCGTCCGACCGCGGCCAGCCCTTCGGCGTCCCACCGCCGCACGGGCTCCTCGACCCAGATCAGATCCAGGCTGCGCTCGAGCTCGGCGACGTAGCGCACCGCCTGCTTGCGGCTCCAGCACTCGTTCGCGTCGAGCATCAGGCCGGGCCGCGACCCGCCGCCTGCCTCGGCGAGCACGTCATGGACCAGGGTGAGCCGGTGCCGGTCGCGGTCGACATCGAGGCCGCCCTTGAGTTTGGCCGCCCGGATGCCGCGCTCGGCATAGCTCTGGTAGGTGGCGACCAGGTCGTCGTCGTCGAGGTCGATGTCGAGGCCGGAGGCGTAGGCGGGCACCACGCGGTCGCGGCCGCCGAGCAGCCGCCACAGGGGCTGGCCTGCGGCCTTGGCCTTGATGTCCCACAGGGCGGTGTCGAACGCACCGATCGCCCCGAAGACGGCTCCGGCGTGTCCGGCCTTGAACGTCTGCCGCAGCATCCGGTCGTACAGCGCGGTCACCGCCCGCGGGTCCTCGCCGTCGATCGCGGCGAAGATCGCGTCCAGCTCCACGTGCGGGCCCATGCCGACGCCGGTGATTCCCTCGTCGGTGGTCACCACGACGATCGGCACATCGGTGAGTCCGTCGGCGTACACGCCGTTGGCGTCGCCGACCGGCCGGCCCCATTCCTGCACGGTGTTGAGGGCGCGATACCCAGTGATGCGCATGTCAGCCTTTCGTCGAACCAGCGGTGACAGCGTCGGCGATCCGGCGCTGGAAGAACAGGTAGACCGCCAGTACGGGCACGGCTGCGATCAGCACCCCCGAGGCGAAGGTGGGGATGTCGGCCGAGTACTGACCGCGCAGCGACGTCACCCCGACCATGAGGGTGCGGTGCTCCGCGGACGGCATCATCAGCAGGGCGATGAGCACGTCGTTCCAGCAGAACAGCGCGTTGAGCACCCCGACCGACAGCAGCGCCGGCCGGCCCATCGGCAGCATGATCCTGCGGTACACGCCGTAGGTCGTGTTGCCGTCGATGCGCGCCGCGTCGACGATCTCGGCCGGGATGGCGCTGTAGTAGCTGGCCATCAGGTAGATCGTGAACGGCAGGTACTGCGCGACGTAGGCGAGGATCAGTCCGGGATAGGTGTCGACCAGCCCGGTGTCGGCCATGGTGCGCACCAGCGGCACCATGATCACCTGGAATGGCACGAACAGCGCCGCGAGGCACCCCAGAAACAGCGCCCGGGACCCGCGGAACCGCAGGTGGCTCAGCGCAAACCCGGCCATCGAACCCAGTAGCAGCAGCAGCGCGACGGCGCCGGCCACCACGATCACCGAGTTGAAGAAGTAACGCGCCGTGCCGGCGCTGGTCCAGGCCGTGGCGATGTTGTCCCAGCGCAGGGTGTCCGCGAACGCGAACCTGTCCAGGATGTAGTCACGACGGGTCTTCATCGCCGCGTTGCCGGTGAACACCAGGGGGTAGATCGTCGCGAGCGCCAGCAGCGCCATGGGTGCGGCGATCAGCCACCGGCTGAGTCGAGCGCCGCGCATCAGTCCTCCCTACCGGTGCGTCGCAGGAAGCTGACCTGTGCGAGCCCCACGACGAGCATCACCAGGAACAGCACCGTGGAGGCCGCCGACGCGAACGCCGGGCGGTTCATCTGCCCCTGCTGGATCCAGATGTAGTACTCCGGCAGGTAGGTCGACCCGCCCGGACCACCGCTGGTCATCACGTAGATCAGACCGAACATCGAGGTCAGCATCCCGATCATGGTGGTCACGAACACGAACTGGATCGTCCGGGACAGGCCGGGGATGATCACGTGCCGGATCACCTGCGACAGGCTCGCCCCGTCGGAGCGCGCGGCGTCGAGCAGGGCGGGATCCAGCGTCGCGAAGCCGGACAGGAACACCACCAGCGACATGCCGAACGTCGCCCACACGTGCACGCCCACGACGGTGAACATCGCGACGTTCGAGTCGCCCAGCCAGTCGACCGGGCCGAGCCCGGCCAGGTCGAGCACGCTGTTGACCGGGCCGTCGAAGGACAGCAGCAGGTTGAAGATCGAGCCCACGATCACCGGCGAGAGCACCGCAGGGAAGAAGTACACGCTGCGGTAGAACCGGTGTCCGGGTACCCGCAGGTAGATGAACGTCGCCAGCATGCCGGGGATCGCCACCGCGATAGGAAGCAGCAGCACCAGCCATCCCACGTTGCGCAGCGCGCCCAGGAACAGCGGGTCGGCGAACAGCTCCACGTAGTTGTCCAGCCCGACCGCCGAGCCGTTGCGCTCGCCGTCGCCGGTGAAGGAGAAGTTGACGCCGAGCAGCAGCGGCCACAGCCGGAACAGCACGATGACCAGTACGGCGGGGGCGATGAGCACGAACGGGGACAGCCGTTCCGAGGACAGCCTGCCGGTCCGCGGACGCCTGCGTGATGCGGTGCCTGTCCCATCGGCTCGCCCCGCTCGAGCGGGGCGAGCCAACAGCGGCGTGGAATCACCGAGCGGCACTCTGGTCAGCTCCGGTCCGACTCACCGAGCTGCTTGAGCGCGGCGTCGACGCTGACGGAGCCGTCGAGGATCTGCTGGGACAGCCGACCCATCAGTTCGATGGTCTTCGACGACAGTGCCACGTGCAGTGCGGGCTTGCCGGTCTTGAGGTCGGCCACCAGCGAGGTGACGGCCGGCTCGGCGGCCTTGACGGTGGTGTCGGACACGACCGCGCCCGCGTTGGTGTAGAACGCGGTCAGGGCCTCCGTCGAGGTCAGCGAGCGGACCAGGTCCGCGGCCAGGGCCGGGTCCTTGGTCCACTTGGCGACCGCGTAGCCGATACCGCCGTCGAACGGCAGGCTGGGGGTGGCGCCCTCGGCGATGACCGGCGACTTCATCACCCCGACGTTGTCGGGGCCGAGGAACTCGTTGAAGTCCTTCCAGTGCCCGATGTCGGACATCAGGCCGATGATGTTGGTCGCCTTGCCGGACTGGAAGATGCCGAAGGCGTCGGTGAACATCGTGGTCGAGTTGCCGCCCTTGCTGTTCAGGCCGTTGACCTCGACGTCCTTCCACAGCTGGAAGATCTGCTTGACGTGAGGGGAGTTCCAGTCCCGCTTCCCGGCGATCCAGTCGTCGTACTCCTGGGGCGAGAAGATGCCGGAACCGAACGCCGACAGGAAGAACTGGATGCCGGCACCCTCCTTGTTGCCCAGCGCGAAGCAGGTCGCCTTGGTCGCCTTGGTGATCGTGGCACAGTCGGCGGTGAAGCCGCTCCAGGTGGTCGCCGGCTTCTGGGGGTCGAGGCCGGCCTTCTTGTACAGGTCCTTGTTGAAGTAGATCGGGTGGCCCTGCAGGGTCACCGGCGAGGCGAACACCTTGCCGTCCTTGGTGAACGCGTCCCAGCCGGTCAGCCGGTCCTTGTCCGGGCTGACGTACTGGTCCAGCGGGACCAGCGCGTCGACCCGGTCACGGATCTGGCCGCCGCCGTTGAACATCATGACGTCGGGGCCCTTGCCCGCCTGGATCGCTGCCCCGAGCAGCGTGTAGTACTGGTCGAACGGCTGGGCGACGAACTCGACGGTCACGCCCGGGTGCTTCTTGGCGAAGTCGGCCTTCGCCTTGTCCACGTACGCGGTTGCGGTCTTGTCACTGGACTTCCAGTCCCACACCACGAGCTTGCCGCTCGCCGCGTCGGACGGGGGTTCGCTGCCCGTGGCGCTCCCACAGCCCGCCAGGGCCAGCATCACCGCGACGGCGGCCGGCCAAAGTACTCGCTGCTTCATTGATTCTCATCTCGAGAATGGCCGGATGCGCCGGCCGTCAGCTGGAATGCAGCAAAGCTAAGTCATATGATGTGTGATGTCAACGGAATCTGATGGACCCCGTATCGCCACAACGGGCCACGACACATCACCGCCACGCGAGCGACGGCGTCGCGGTCGGCCCACGACATTCGGAACCCGACCGGAACAACCGCGCCGACATCGCGATTGTTATCGGTCACATCACGGCAGCGGATGAGGACGGAGTCAGCTCCACAAACAACGGAACACCACGCGATGAGCCCGCTCGATCATCCGAAACATTTCGGCAACGTCTTGACGCGTTCCGATGTTATCGGTCACAGTCTATGTCGACGCCGCCCGACCCACAGGCGTCCGCACCTCAGCACGCGCACGCTCTGACCCATCCGGACAGAGCGCTCCCCCGCACGGCGGCTCACAGCGTCCCGCGCTGTGAGGACTTCGCGCTGCCGCAACTTCGGCCCGATCCGACGGCCCACGTCGGCCATACCCCGACCGGCGGTCCGCGCATCGGTCCGCTCCCGCCCGCCCGAACCGACCACAGGAGCATTCGTGAACCGTCCCCTCCGATCACGACGCCTGGCCACCGCGCTGATGGCAGCACTGCTGCTGACCTCGGCCGCGCTCGGCCTGCAGGCCCCCGCCGCACACGCGCTAGACAACGGCGTGGCCCGCACGCCCCCGATGGGCTGGAACACCTGGAACACCTTCGGCTGCAACATCAACGAGACCCTGATCCGCCAGCACGCCGACGCGCTCGTCAGCAGCGGCATGCGCGATCTGGGCTACCAGTACGTCGTGGTCGACGACTGCTGGTTCAACCCCAACCGCGACTCGGCGGGCAACCTGCAGGGCGACCCGACCAGGTTTCCCAGCGGCATGAAGGCGCTCGGCGACTACCTGCACAGCCGCGGCCTCAAGTTCGGCATCTACCAGGTGCCCCTGGACAAGACCTGCGCGCAGTACTTCGGCGCGTACCCGGGCGCCACCGGCAGCCAGGGACACGAGGCCCAGGACGCCCGGCAGTTCGCCGCCTGGGGCGTGGACTTCCTCAAGTACGACTGGTGCTCGCCCACCGGCACCATCGACCAGCAGGTCGCGACGTTCGCCAAGATGCGCGACGCGCTCGCCGCGACCGGCCGCCCGATCGTCTACAGCATCAACCCCAACAGCATCCACGCCAAGACGGGGCCGCTGCGCAACTGGGGCGACGTGGCCAACATGTGGCGGACCACCGAGGACATCACCAACGCGTGGGACACCGGGCAGACCAATGGCTACCCGATGGGCATCCAGAACATCGTCAACGTCACCGTGCCCCTGGCCTCCTACGCCCGCCCCGGCGGGTTCAACGACCCCGACATGATGGAGGTCGGCCGGGGCGGCATGACCGACACCGAGATGCGCAGCCACTTCGCGCTCTGGGCGATCATGGCCTCGCCGCTGATCGCCGGCAACGACCTGCGCTCCATGTCCAGCGCGACGCAGACCATCCTCAAGAACGCGAACCTGATCGCCATCAACCAGGACTCGCTCGGCCTGCAGGCGACCCAGGTCTCCCACGACGGCACGCGCCGCGTACTGGCCAAGAGGCTGGCCAACGGCGACGTCGCGGTCGCCCTGTTCAACCAGGGGTCCTCGACCACCACGGTGTCCACCACGGCCGCGGCCGTCGGCAAGTCCGGCACGTCCTTCACCCTGCTGGACGCGTGGACGAACGCCACCAGCTCCAGCAGCGGGACCATCTCCGCCAGCGTCCCGGCGCACGGCACGGTGGTGTACCGCGTCAGCGGCGGCGGCACCACTCCCCCGCCGACGACGACCACCTTCGTCAGCGCGGCCTCCGGGCGCTGCCTGGACGTCCCGCAGAGCAACACCGCCAACGGCACGCAGCCGGTGATCTGGGACTGCAACAGCCAGGCCAACCAGCAGTGGGCCGTCAACGGGGCGACGCTGCAGGCGCTGGGCAAGTGTCTCGACGCGCCGCTCAATGCCACGGCAGGGGCCAAGGTGCAGCTCTGGGACTGCAACGGCGGCACCAACCAGCAGTGGAACCTCAACGCCGACGGCACGGTCAGCAATCGCCAGTCGGGGCTGTGCGTCGATGTCAACGGCAACGCCACCGCCAACGGGACCCTGGTGATCCTGTGGACCTGCACCGGCGCGGCCAACCAGCGATGGACCCGGCGCTAGCGGAGCGGTAATGCGGAACGGACCGCGGTGGCTGGCTCCGCCACCGCGGTCCGCGTTGGGCCCCGCCGTTCTTCCATCATACGTCATATGTCAATACATCGCTGCGTGGCGGTCGATGCGCAGCCTCGAATGGCCAACTACCAGGTGTGATAGCGATCTCGCCCCTGATCTCGTCGCAGGATGCCGAGGGAGCGAAACTCACTTATAGGTCTTTTAGCTGTCAGCTGTCATACGTCATATCGAACACTCCATACCTTAGCGTTGTTCCCCGGATTGGGGGAGGG
>NZ_JBFAOU010000280.1:0-6758 GCF_040675365.1 Catellatospora sp. NPDC049609
GAACAGCAGCACCATGCCGACGCCGATCACGGCGTTGTCGGCCAGGAAGCTGCTCACGCCGATCTGCTTGCCGGCGGCCGGCTTGGCCATGGTCGCCGCGAGCAATCGGGCGGTCGCCTCGCCCAGGCCGGCGGTCGAGCCGGTGATCAGAGCGCGACGCCCGTTCAGGTTGAGGTTCATGAGGTGCTCCCCCGTTGTTGGTGTACGAGCCGGGCCGCGTCCCCGCCCCGGGCTGTTTGGATCAGGCGCAGCTGCCTGGCGCTGGTGTTGTGAGCGAAACCGGCCCGCGAGGCGCTCGACCGAGTCATCTCGCACCTGGCATAGGCGGGCTTCCTGTCGCGGCTCAGCTGACGCTGCGGTGGCGGGAACGGCCGGCTGTGACTTCACGCTACGCCGCCGAACCCCACTTCTCCGACACTTGTTGGCCAACGCACGCCATCTGGTTACGCTGGCCCCGTGGGAAGAGATGCCAAGGGCGGGCCGGAGGACCCCAGCCGCGATCCCCGGGCCGTACGCACCCGGGCCAGGCTCGCCGAGGCGTTCACCGCCGTGGCGGCCCGCCATCCCGGAGCGCCGGTGTCGGTCAGCTCGATCGTGGCAGAGGCGGGGCTGAACCGGTCATCCTTCTACGCGCACTTCGACACCACCGGCAGCCTGGCCGTGTACGTCCTGGAACAGGCACTGCGGGACATCTCCGAGCAGGACGTCCAGGTCCGGCTGGTCGGCGCGGCCACCGGACGGGACGCCTCCAGGATCGTGATCGGTCACATCCTGGACCAGGTCGAAGGCCAACGCACGGAGCTGCTGGCCGTCTTCGGCTCGGCCGAGGGCGGGGCCGCGACGGCCCGGTTCGGGCGGCAGCTCGCCGACAACATCGCGTACTACTTCCAGCGCATCCGTCCGTCGGCGCGGCCGGACCGCGAACTGGCGACGACCGCCGTCTTCCTCGGCCACGGCCTGGCGGCCGCGATCGTCGACTGGTTGACCGCCGCCGACCCGTGTCCGCGCGTCGACCTGGTCGACGTCCTGGTCGGCCTGGTCCCGGACTGGGTGCACGCCGCAGGCGGACCACGCACACACCTAGATGAGATGGACAGGGCACAGGCGTGACCGGCCTGTGGCATGCGGTGATCGGGTGTGGCCGCGCTCGGTCACAGGAGGCCGCGCTCGCGTAGCCGGACGCGCCGGTCTGGCGGAAGGCAGTCGGCCAGGTTCCGTTCCAGGTCGACCAGCTCAAGATCCACCGGGTACACCACGAAGTCGTCGGTGACCGGCAGCGTGTCCGACCAGTCGCGGAGGTTGAGCCGTGCGGCCACCGCGCACAGCAGTCGCCGGCCGACCTCGGATCCGGCGGCGGCCTCGAGGTCGCCGGCGTCGAGCAGGGCGAGTTCCTGTCGAACCAGCCGCACCAAACCTGCGTCGTCGAAGTCGATGTCGGTACTGGCGTCGAAGTCGGCCGGCGACCACGCGGCCTGGGCATCGGTCTCCGCCAGGGCGGAGCGCTCGTCCTCCGTGGCCGCGTAGACCTCGAAGGACAGCGCGTCCGATCGGTCATAGCCCAGCGCGACACAGGCGGCGGGGCCGTCGACCACCAGGCGCGCCACGGCGTCCGGGATCAGCGTGAGTAATGCGTTCTCGATGGTGCGGCATGCCGCGTCGAGGACGTATCCGGTCGGCGGCCGTTCATAACGCACCTCGGACCGGCGGCCCATGACCTCGACGATACGGACCAGGCCGCGTTCGTCGTGCTCGGCCGTCAGCACCGAACGCGCCCGGCCGTCGTGCTCGATCTGGACGCGGCTGATCCTCCCATCGGTGTATGCGTACACCTCGCGGCCCGAACCACGCCGCGCGACCATGTCAGCTGAGCACATCAGCCCGTCCGCGAAGCGGTACTCGTGCAGGTAGATGGGCTCGTCCGTAGCGAAGTGCGCCGCCTCGACCAGGTCCCCGTCGTGGCGTACGAAAGTCTCGTAGTACAGGCGGCCGTGGAGAAAGCCGCTGTACTCCTCCACCACCACCGCGCGGCCCTCGGCGTCGAACCCGATGCGCAGCACATCCCGGTCGACTGGCGGCCGGGCGTCCAGCCGGCGGCCGGCCTTGAGCAAATCCCGTTCGAAGTGCAACGGACGAAGATCGAGGCCCGGCCACGTGTACCAATCCCAGCGCCCGATGAGCGAGGTCGCCGCTCGCTTTCGGGAGTCGTACTCGGAAGCGAGCCGGGCGAACCGTGCTGCAAGATCGGACACGTCCGGGATCCTACGGGCCACCCAGCCGGACCGGGATCTGCATGCTCACCGCGCGCGATCACATTTCGCAGCCGCATGACGTGGCTGTTCCACTTCGCGGCCGACGACGGCGCAAGGGGCGGGCGTCTCGACGATGCCGCCCCTTCGTCTCGGCGTTCCGCTCAGGCCCCCTATGACCGGGCGCGCGGACGGTAGACGAGCTCGGCGAAGCCGGACCGGAAACCGGTCGCGCTGACCAGTTCGAGCGGCACCGGCTCGTCGCCGACGAACAGCCGCGTGCCCTGCCGGAACACCGTCGGGTGCACGCCGAGCCGGATCTCGTCGACCAGGCCCGCCCGCGCCAGCGTGTACGCGAGCTCGCCACACCCGTACACCAGCAGGTTGCGGCTCTTCTTCAGCTCGGTGACCGCGGCGACGACCTCGCCGTCGAGCAGGGTCGCATTCCAGCTCATCGGCTGGTCGTAGCCGCGGGAGGCGACGTACTTGGGCACGGCGTTGATGCGGTCGGCGAATCCGGTGTCGTCACTCGCCTTCGGCCAGAACTGCGCGAGGCCTTCATAGGTGACCCGGCCCAGCAGCAGCGCGTCGGCGGCGTACAGCTCCTCGCGGTTGCGCCCGGCGTGGTCGGGATTGTCTACGAACCAGGCGTCGGTCTGGTCGATGACCGCGTCGACGGTCATCTGCGTGGAAATGATCAGCTTGCGGTCCATGCACCGCGTATACCTGGCTTGCCCGGCGCACCAGGAGTTGATCACGGTTTAGGATCTGGTCGATCGCGGCTGAGCGACTGACATACAGGAGCACCCATGACCTATGTCGTACGCCGGGCCGAGTCGGGAGACTGGCGCCTACTGCGCGACCTGCGGTTGGAGGCGCTGCGGGACTCCCCATCCGCCTTCGGCACCACGTACGCCGACGCCGCCGGGCTCGCCGAGGAGGTCTGGCGGCAGCAGGCGGAGCAGGAGGCGACTTCCCCGGCTTCGGCGACGTTCATCGCCGCCACCCAGGACGGCCGCTGGGTGGGGATGGTCGGCTGCGCGCCGCTGCCAGACGTCGCCGGCACCGCCTGCATCCACGGCGTCTACGTGGCGCCGGCACACCGCGGCGGGTCGGCTGGGCTGGCGGCCCGGCTGATGGACGCCGGGATCAGGTGGACGCGCGACAACACCGACGCGTCATGGCTCACCCTGGGCGTACACGAGGACAACCACCGGGCGCAGGCGTTCTATCGGAGGATCGGGTTCACCGACACCGGCAAGGTCGTCCCCTACCGCCTCGACCCGGCCAAGAAGCTCTACATCATGGGCTACGAAGACTTCCGACCGGGCCTGCCCGTCGGCCTCGGATAGGGCGGCTGGGCCGGCAGCTGGCCGGCCCTCGTGGGCATGAGGTGGTGGGTGGATGTCACGTGCCGGCGGCCCGCAAGCCTCAAGGTGGCGTGGCGTGCTGGCCTACTGCTGGTCGGCGGCCGCCTTGGCGAACAGCTCGAGGACGGCGCGCCAGTCGCCACCGCCGACGAGCGCGTCGCGCATCGCCTGGCCGGCGACAAGGCGCTCGAGGTGACGGTGTTCGATCTCGACGGTGGTCTGCGCGGGCCCGCCCGGGGTGAACCGGATGTCGATCTCGCTGGCGTTGGCGGGCTCGGGGTCGAACTGCCACATCCCGTTGATCTGCCAGGTGACGACGAGACGGTGCGGCGGCTCCCAGATCAGCACACGGCCCCAGTCGCACTCGCTGCCGTCGACGCCGCGCTCGTACCAGCGTCCGCCTACGTGGGATTCGAGGATCGCCTCGGCCATGTCGGCCTGTCCGATGTGGTACTGCACCGGCCACCAGGTGTCGAACGATCGGGTGAACAGGTCGAAAGCCCGCTCGACGGACACGCCGACGTTGATCTTGCCGGTGAGGGGCGGGATCGTGGGTGCGCTGGTCATTGCTTCTCCTCTTCGGGTTCGGCGGAGGCGTTGTCGGCGGCCTTCTGGAAGGCCGTGAGCGCGTCCTCCCACACGCGGTCCAGGTAGGCGCGTAGTGCGGTCACGCCATCGGGGTTGAGCTGGTAGACGCGGCGGGTGCCTTCGGCTCGGCTGACGACGAGACCGCCGTCCTTGAGCACCCGCAGGTGCTGGGACACCGCGGGTCGGCTGATCGGCAGGCGGGTGGCCAGTTCGCCCACAGAGCAGGGTTGCCGGGCCAGCAGCTCGAAGATCGCACGTCGGGTCGGATCTCCGAGAAGGCCTAGGCCCGGATCTCCGTAAGCGTCCACGAACGGTAAGCCTAGACTTACGATGCCATCCCCGCAACGCCGTGCCGGGGATCCCGCTGTCCGCGCTCACCGGGCCAGTTGTGGCCGCCGGCCAGGACCCGCCCGCGCCTCCCGCGGTGGGATACTGAACATGCCGGGTCAATCGGTCGATCCGGCACAAGTCGCGGCCTAGCAGCAGGTGCCGGCGCCTTGCAGCGGCGGCCAAGCAGGAGGCAGATGACCGAGATGTTCAGCCTCATCCCAGGTGACCATGCCGCCATCCGGTTCGCGACCGCGCGCGAGTTCGCCGACAACGCCGTCGACTTCGCCCGACGCGGTCTGACACTGGGCGGTCAGATCCTGATCTTCCCCGCCGTCGCCGATCTCGGCGGCGCACAGGAGCGGATCACCGGCGACCGAGCGCTGCGGGAGGCCGTCAGCCGCGGGCACGTACGCACCTCGGTGATGGCCCCGGCCGGCGGCAGCCTCGACACGGCACGCCTTCGTGAGCAGTACCGGCAGGCCACCGCCTCGGCGGTCGAGGCGGGCTACACCGGCCTGTGGGTCACCGCCGACACGACGTGGGTGCGCCCGCTGGCCGACGCGGAGGCGCTCATCCACTTCGAGGCCGGCAGCCACGCCCTGTTCAGCACCGGCCGGCTGACCGCCCTGTGCCAGTACGACACCGGCTGCTTCGACGAACGCGACCTGCGGCGCGCCTTCCAGGCCCATCCGACCTGCGTCGCCGGCTGCCGTCTGCGCTTCCACCACTACCCCGGCCCCGCCCTGCTGGTCGTCGTCGGGGACACCGACCTCTCCAACAGCGTCGCCTTCGCGCATCTCATCGGCGACCACGACCGCAGCACCATCGACATCTCCGGCATGGGCTTCGTCGACGGCGCCGGACTCTCCCTGCTGGCCAGGCGCACCCGCCGGACGGGAACGGCACCACTGCGCTGCACCACCGACCAGGCACAGCTGCTGCGGCTGCTGGGCGCCGATCCAGCCGGCCTGGAGCTCACCTGACCGCATGACGTCGCCATGTCTGGCTTTCATGATCTCTCCGGCGACGTGAAGCAGCCCCCGCCCAGGCGGTTGATCGGCGCCATCACCGGGTATGCGGTTGATAACCGGCGAAGGTGGTCAAAGCGAGGCAACTATGAACATCGACCGCGCGGTGTTGTTCGTCGTCGACGTCCAGAACGGCTTCTGCAACGAGTTCAGCGCACCGGCCGTACGCCGGATCCTGCGCCTGGTCCGCCACTGGTCCGACGCCGGGCTGCCCATGATCTTCACCAAGTATCACAACTACCCGGGCAGCAAGTTCGAGCGCCTGCTCGACTGGACCGAGGTCCAGCACGCCCCCGATACCGACCTCGTCACCGCCCTCACGCCGTTCGTCTCGCGGGCGGTGGCGGTGGTGGACAAGACCGGCTACAGCGTGTTCACCACCCAGGTAGCCAAGATCGTCGACGAGCACGGCTGGACCGACCTGGTGTTCTGCGGCCTGGACACCGACACCTGCGTGCTGAAGTCCGTCGCGGACGCGTTCGAACGCGAACACACCCCCTGGCTGGTGCGCGACGCGTGCGCCAGCCACGGCAGCCGCGGCCAGCACCGCGCCGGGGTCACGATGGCCGGCCGCTTCATCGGACAGCGTCAGCTGATCACCCCACCGGCAGGTCGCCGCCGCCCTGGCGGCGGCACCCGCCGACCATCAGAAGGAGTACTCCCCATGACTACCGCCCGCGACATCATGACGCCCGACGTGACCTGCGTCGGAGCGAAGGAGACGACACTCGACGCGGCGAGGAAGATGGCCGACCTCGGCGTCGGATCGCTGCCGATCTGCGGCGAGGACCAGCGCCTGAAGGGGATGCTGACCGACCGCGACATCGTGGTCAAGGTACTGGCCGAAGGCCGCGACCCCGCCACCGTGACCGCCGGAGAGCTCGCCCAGGGCGAAGCCATCACCATCGGCGCCGACGACGACGCCGCCGAGATCCTGCAGACCATGGCCAGCCACCAGGTCCGCCGCCTGCCCGTCATCGACGGCCACAGCCTGGTGGGGATCGTGGCGGTCGCCGACGTCGCCCGCGCCCTGCCCGACCGGCCCGTCGGCGATCTCATCGACGCCATCTCCAGCTGACCGAACCGCCTGGGGTTGCCGGAGTATGCGGGCCGTCCGGTGGTCATGCGGCCGTTCTACTATCGACGGCAGCCGCTGGGTCGCACCCGATGTCCGGCAAACCTCGCCTTTGTGAATG
>NZ_JBFAOU010000281.1:0-6724 GCF_040675365.1 Catellatospora sp. NPDC049609
GCCGACGTCGCGCTCGCCGGGGCGGGGCACGGCGAGCGCGACGTCGCGGGCCTTGGTCTCGGCCCAGACCCGGTCCACGGGCTCGGACCACGAGTGCAGGGCGAGGTTGAAGGTCGCCCAGTGGACCGGGATGAGCAGGCCGCCGCGCAGGTCGAGGTGGGCCTCGACGGCCTCCTCCGGGAACATGTGGATCTCGGGCCAGCCCTTGTCGTACGCGCCGATCTGCATCAGCGTGGCGTCGAAGGGGCCGTGGCGCTCCCCGATCGCGGCGTAGCCGTCGAAGTAGCCGGAGTCGCCGGTGTAGAAGACGCGGCGGTGCTCGCCCGCGATCACCCACGAGCTCCACAGGGTGCCGTTGCGGCGCAGCGTACGCCCGGAGAAGTGGCGGGCCTCGGTGGCGGTGAGGGTGAGCCCGGCGACGTCGGCGCTCTCCTCCCAGTCCAGCTCGATGATGCGCGCCTCGGGCACGCCCCAGCGTTCCAGGTGCGCGCCGACGCCCAGCGGCACCAGGAACGGGGCCCGCTGGCCGCGGGTCAGCGCCCGCACGGTGGGCATGTCGAGGTGGTCGTAGTGGTCGTGGGAGATGACGATCGCGTCCAGCCGGGGCAGGTCGGCCAGGGCCACCGGCATCGCGTGCAGGCGCCTGGGCCCGACGCCGGGGGTGGGCGAGCACCGGTCGCTCCACACCGGGTCGAGCAGCACCCGCCGGCCCTCGATCTCGACCAGCACGGTGGCGTGGCCGTACCAGGTCAGGTGCAGGCCGTCCGCGCTGTCCGCGGGCGGCGCGGTGACCAGTGGCACGGGCCCGGACGGCCGCCGCTTCTCACCACCGGTGAGGAACTCGCGGATGGACGGTCGGCTGTCGCCGCCGACCATGGTGCGGGTCTGCGTGGAGTTGCGGAAGGCGCCGTCGTGGTAGTGCGGCGACTGCCGCACCCGTTGCGCGCGTGCTCCGGTGGGCTGGGCGCCCAGTGCGGCGAGGATGGCCATCGTGGTGTCCTTGGCGGTCGGGTCGGACGGGATCGGTGGTCAGACGGGGAAGGTGACGCCGGTGAGCCGGCGCGACTCCTGCCAGAGCCGGCGCTGGGCGAGCTTGTCGTGCGAGCGGGCGGACGAGCCGACGCGCCTGGGGTGCCCCCTGACCTCGCCGAGGCCGTCGGGGCCGTAGTACTCGCCGCCGCGGACGTCGGGGTCGGTGGCGGCGCGCAGCGTCGGCAGCGCGCCCCGCTCGGCGCTCTGGCTGATCAGCGGCCCGACGACCGGGAACAGCCGGCGGATCAGGGGCGGGGAGTTGCGGGTCAGCTCGGTGGCGGCGCCGCCGGGGTGGGCCGCGACGGCGGCGGTCGGCGCGCCGACCACGTCCAACCGGCGCTGCAGCTCGTAGGTGAACATCAGGTTGGCCAGCTTGGACTGCGCGTAGGCGCGGTGGCGGCCGTAGCCGCGCTCGGACTGCAGGTCGTCGAAGTCGATCCGGCCGCTGCGGTGGCCGATGCTGCTGACGGTGACGACGCGGGAGCCGGCGACCGGCAGCAGCCGGTCCAGCACCAGGCCGGTGAAGGCGAAGTGCCCGAGATGGTTCGTGCCGAACTGCAGCTCGAACCCGTCGGCGGTGGTGCCGCGCGGGGGCCACATCACGCCCGCGTTGTTGACCAGCAGGTCGATCTCGGGGTGGCGCTCGCGCAGCTCGGCGGCGGCGGCGCGGACCGAGGCCAGGTCGGCCAGGTCGAGGGCGAGCGTCTCGACGCGGGCGCCGGGCGCGGCGGCGCGCAGCCGGGCCACCGCGTCGGCGGCCCGCCGCGGGTCGCGGCAGGCGAGCACGACGGTCGCGCCGCGCTCGGCGAGCACGTGGGCGGCCGCGTACCCGATGCCGGTGTTGGCGCCGGTGACCACGGCGACACGACCGGTCTGGTCGGGCACGTCGGCCGCGGTCCAGCGGTCGGCCCGGATGGCTGTGGGCGTCATCGGCGTCTCCTCGGCATATAATCGGAACGTGCGCCCCACTTACTATACGGAACGCGCGCTCCGGTTAGCCAGTGACCCACGTCTCCCCTTCCGGAGGACGCGGTGAGCGCCCGTTCTGGCACGGTGGAGCCCGTGAAACCGCTCCGTGCCGACGCCCGCCGCAACCGCGCCAAGGTGCTCCAGGTCGCCTACGAGGTGTTCGCCGCGGAGGGCCTCGGCGTGCCCATCGACGAGATCGCCCGGCGGGCCGGGGTAGGCGCGGGCACGGTCTACCGCCACTTCCCCACCAAGGAGGCCCTCTACCGGGCCATCGTGGTGGACCGGGTGGAGCACCTGGTGGCCCAGGCGCGCGAGCTGGCCGCCTCGCGCGAGCCCGGCGCGGCGTTCTACGCCTTCTTCGACCTGATGACCACCGAGGGCGCCACCGACAAGGGCCTGGCCGACGCGCTGGCCGGAGAGGGCATCGACATCGCCGACGTGATGCCCGAGCTCGAACGGGCGTTCAAGGAAGCGCTGCGTGACCTGCTGGAACGCGCCCAGGCCGCGGGCACCGTGCGCGCCGACGTCACCGTCGCCGACGTCAAGACGCTCATGGTCGGCTGCCAGGCGATGCAGCGGTACGGCGGGGACGCCCCGCCCGCCCGCGTGCTCGACGTGGTGCGCGAGGGCCTGCGTCCCTGAATCCGGCGAGCCGCCCGCGTCCGAGGCCGCGGCGCGGCACGATGGGCGCGTGGACGCCGCACAGCCCAGGATCGTCGTGGTGACCGGAGCCAACCGCGGCATCGGCCGCGAGGTCGCCCGGCAGCTGTACGCGCGCGGCGACACGGTCGTGCTCGGCTCCCGCGACCTGGCCAGGGGCCGGCAGGCCGCCGAGGAGCTCGCCGCAGCGCAGCCCGGCGGGCAGGTCATCCCGCTGCGCATGGACGTCACCGACCCGGCCGCCCTGCGCGCGGCGGCCGCCGCGATCGGCGAGCGGTTCCAGCGGGTCGACGTGCTGGTCAACAACGCGGCGATCCTCTACGACACCTGGCAGACGGCGCTGACCGCCGATCTGGACACGGTGCGCGCGGCGCTGGAGACCAACGTGCTCGGCGCCTGGCAGACCACGCTCGCCCTGCTGCCGCTGCTGCGGGTGGGCCGCGGCCCGCGCATCGTCAACGTGTCCAGCGAGGCGGGGTCCCTGGAGACCATGGGCGGCGGGACGCCCGCGTACGCCGTCTCGAAGACCGCGCTCAACGCGCTCACCCGCAAGCTCGCCGCCGAGCTGGCGACCAGCGGCATCCTGGTCAACGCGGTCTGTCCGGGCTGGATCGCCACCGACATGGGCGGGCCGGGCGGGCGCCCGGTCGCCGAGGGCGCGGCCGGTGTGCTGTGGGCGATCGACCTGCCGGAGAACGGGCCCACCGGCGGTTTCTTCCGCCACGGCGTCGCCCTGCCGTGGTAATTGGCTGGCGGCCGGTCGCGACCGCTGGTTAGCGTGCGGTCTGCTGACGACCCATGAGAGGTGGTTGTGCCGGTCGACACCGATCCATCCGCAGCTGCCCTGTCCAGCCGCATCCGCCTGCACCGGCGCACCTGGCGGCACGAGGGGCGCGGGTATGAGGTCATGTCGCTGCGGCCGGGGGATCCGACGCGGTTCTCCGTGGAGCGCTGGCAGCGGGTCCTGCTGATCCGGTCCGATCTGGCCGGTGCCCGGCTGCTCGGCCGGCTGCTGTGGGACCTGTCCTACCAGCACCGACCCGGCGCGCTGCTGGTGCTCGACCCGCACCACCTGGCCCCGGACCCGTTCCACGGCCGGCCCAGCCCCACCGTCGTGTTCGGCCTGGCCCCCGCCACGGTGCTCACCGCCGCGACCGTGCGGGCGCTGCGCCGACCGGCGCTGTGGCGCACCCGCCCCGACGGCACCGTCGGCTGGCGCACCGCGAGCCTCGCCGAGGCGTACGCCGAGTGCAGAGCCCGGCAGGACGCCCGAGCGGCCGGCACGCCCGTGGCCTGGCCCCACCTCCCGGAGCAGCCGGACCCGGTCGTGCTCGACGCGGGAAGCGCGTGCGCGGTGCTGGCCACGGCGCCGATGCTGCGCGACTGGGCGGTCGCCGTGACGGGCGCGGGCTCCTACTGGCACAGCGGGGAGTCGTGCACCGAACCGTGCTACGGGTCGGGCATCGACGTGCACGCGGTGCGGCACTACCAGCGCCTGGTGTCCGCCGCGACCAGAGCCAGGGCCGAGGTGCTCGCCGCACCGGACCGTCCGGCCGACCCGGCCGGGCTCGACTGCCGCGTCTCGCGGCACGCGGTCACCGTCGCGGGCCGCCGCCCCGGCCCGTGGGACGACGCCCCGTCCCCCGCGGCGGCCGTCGCCGGGCGATGACCCGTTCCCCCACGTCGACAGGTCGGCCGGTGGCACGCGCTAGGTTCGGGGCGTGAGCGACTACCGGACAGTGCACGCCGACGGGATCGACCTCGCCTACCGGGCATGGGGCGAGCCGGACGCGCCGCCGCTCGTGCTGCTGCACGGCATCGGCGGCGGCGGCCCCGGAGACTGGGACACCGTCGCGGCCGACCTGTCCGACGCGTGGCGGGTGTACGCGCTCGACCAGCGCGGCCATGGCGCCGGCGACCGCACCGGCGCCTACGCGATCGACCTGCTCGTCGGTGACGTGCGCGCCTTCCTCGACGCGCTCGGCCTCGGCCGGGCCGTCGTGGTCGGGCACTCGCTCGGCGGCGTGGTGGCCTACCTGTTCGCGGCCCGGCACCCGGCGCGGGTCGACGCGCTGGTCGTGGAGGACGCGGGCCTCATGTACCCGCGCACCCCCTGCCGCCCCGGCGGCCGGACGGCGAGCTGCCGTTCGACTGGGACGCGGTGCTCGCGCTGCGCGGCCAGATCGACGAGCCCGACCCGCGCTGGCGCGACGAGGCCCGCGCCATCACCGTGCCGACGCTGCTGGTCTCCGGCGGCCCGACCAGCTACGTGCGCCAGGAGACGATCGCCGAGCTGGCGCAGGCGCTGCCGCGCGGCGAGCTGACCGTGATCGACGCCGGGCACCTGGTGCACCAGGAGCGCCCCGCCGAGTTCGGCGCGGCGGTGCGCTCCTTCCTGGGCTCGGTCACTTCCCGTAGGTGACGTAGTCCTGGTCGTCGTCGGGCGGGTTGCCCAGCGAGCAGATCTGCCCGTACTTCGCCAGCACCAGGCGGCCCGCGCGGGCGTCGGACTCGTCGTCGAAGACGTGCAGCACGTGGTCGTCGTCCTTGACCCGCCAGCCGTGGCCGCTGCCCATGTCGTTGACCTGCAGGTTGCCCCGGTCGTACGACGAGCAGGCCTCGTCCTCGCCCGGGATCGTGGTCCGCTTGCCCGACGGGTCACGCCAGTAGTCGAAGACGTAGGCGTTCTCGTCCTCCCGGCCGTTGTCCCGGCCGATGAAGCAGTGCCGCTTGTAGCGCTGCGCCAGCGCCAGGCCCTGGTCGCCGATCTGCTCCCCCGGCCCGCCGTGCAGCCGGGCGACCAGCTTGGACCCGTCGCGGACCTCGTGGATCCCGGCCTCGTAGTGCACGGTCAGGTTGTTCGGGTTGTACGACACGCAGTCGGCGGGCGACGGCCACGACGGCGCGGCCGGTGACGGCCTGGCCGACGAGCGCGCGGGCGAGGGCACGGCGGACGGCTCCGGCGGGGCGGCCGTCGGGCTCACCTCGGTGGCGAAGGTCGGCGGCGCCGTGACCGGGTCGCCCTTGTCGGAGGCGCAGGCGGTGCCGACGGCGAGCACGCAGGCCGCGGCGAGCAGGAAGTGAGGGGTACGGCGCATGCCTGGATGCTAGGCGCGCCCGCGCCCGGACTCAGTCGCGAAAGAGCCTCACGACGGTGCATCTCCCGACAGTCCGGGCCGCGGCCGCCGCGGCCCGGACTGTCGGCTCAGCCCTGGTACTGGGCGATCTGGATGAGGTTGCCGCAGGTGTCGTCGAGGACGGCCGTGATGACCGGGCCCATCTCCAGCGGGGGCTGGGTGAACACGACGCCGAGCTTGCTGAGCCGCTCGTACTCCGCGTTGACGTCGGCCACGGCGAACGAGTTGAACGGGATGCCATCGTCGACCAGCGCGCTCTTGAACGGCTTGGCGGCCGGGTGGCCGTCGGGCTCCAGCACGAGTTCGACGCCATCGGGGTCCTCCGGCGACACGACGGTGATCCAGCGGTGCTCGTCGCCCATCGGCACGTCGTGCTTCTTCACGAAGCCGAGCACGTCGGTGTAGAAGGCCAGCGCCTTGTCCTGGTCGTCGACGAGGATGCTGCTGAGGGTGACTCTCATGGGTTCTCCTGCGGCTTCTTGCGGATCCACCGCTCGGCGATCTGCGCGAGCGGCGCGGTGTCCAGGGTGTGGAACTTGTAGCGCCCCTCCCGGCGGGTGCGCACGAGACCGGCGGCCTCGAGCAGCTCCAGGTGCTGTGAGATCGCCTGGCGGGAGGAGCTGATCTGGTGGTTGGTGGTCAGCCGCGCACAGATCTCGAACAGCGTCTGGTCGTCGCGTTCGGCCAGCCCGTCCAGGATCCGCCTGCGGGTCGGGTCTGCCAGCGCTTTGAAGACGTCGGCCACCGGGCCACTATAGGCAAGTAACCACTTGCCTATCAAGTCCGACCTGCGGTCGGGTCAACGCACATCGGCTACCCGAGGTGACAGACGGGCCGGCGGTCGCTCACCCCCGTTAGCGACCGCCGGCCCTTCACTGTCCGGGTGGACGCCGTCCCCCAACGGCATCTGTCCACCCATCCCCCTG
>NZ_JBFAOU010000282.1:0-6333 GCF_040675365.1 Catellatospora sp. NPDC049609
GGGCGGGTGTGCCCTGGCCGGGACGGTGGCGGTCAGCAGCCTTCGGGGATCTCGCAGGTGTAGGCGCTTGCGCAGCCGCGCACCAGGGCCACGAACTCCGGCCCGGTGACGGTGGCTTGCACCGCCGGGTCGGCGGTCAGCACGAGCGCGGGGCGGGTCCAGTCGTGCCCGGCCAGCAGCCCAGCGGCCGTGCGCGCGCAGTGCACGCACGTCGGGACACCGGTCAGCACCCGCCCGGAGTCGGCGTGCACCAGCCACCAGCCGCCACTGAACCGGTCGTCGGCGTTCACGGAGGGGGCGATGAGCAGGCCAGGCGCGGTATGCTCGCCCATCACCGGCACGCGCGGGCGGGCGAACCCGCCCAGGTCGAGTGCGACCTGCGCCAGCGCGCTCACCGCTCGGCCTCGCTGTCGGCGGGGAAGCACTGCGGTGCGGTGCAGACCACCGCGCCGCGGTGCATCGCCCAGCCCGCCGAGTAGCTACGCCCGTCGCTGGTCGGCGGTGTCTCCGGCTCGGGCGTGGCGCAGGCCGGGACCTGCGCGTGGTGGCGAACCGGCTCCTCACGGCCGAACACCACGCGGGTCGTCGACCAGCGGTGCCCGGCGCTGCGGTGCGCCACCGAGCCGGGCTTGACCGGGCCGTCGGTGAGGACCTCCCAGTGCGGGCGCAGCCCGCTCACGCTGGTCACCGCTGGCCCCCGATCGTGGCCATGTCCAGGTTCATCTCGGCCAGGCGCGGCGCGCCGTGCCAGGGTCGGGCGGCCGAGACGTAGCCGTCGAACAGGCCGATCAGGAACGCCGTGCCGGCCGCGCCGATCGGACCGACCGAGTGGGCCAGCATCGGACCGACCTGCGCGGTCCAGTCCACGCCGACCGTCCAGCCGCCGACAATGTTGAGCAGCAGCGACGCACCCAGGGCGGTCCACTCGATCGCGGTGGCGCGCCAGTCGGTGTCGCCACCGGCCGAGCGCAGCACGGCCCGCCCGATGATGATCAGACCGACGATCGCGATGAGCGCGGGCTCCATCGCCCACGCCGCCCACCAGCCCGCCGAGTCGGCGCCCAGGCCCAGCAGGCGCACCACCCCGGCCTGCACACCGGTCGTGGACCAGGCCGCGAACGCGGCCAGGACCGGCACCCCGGCCATGAGGGTGACCGAGCGGACGCGGGCCACGCGCAGCGCCCGCATCTCCGCCGAGCCCTGGATCTGCGCGCGCAGCCGCGCCCTGGTGCCCGAACGTGCCGCGCGCCGGTACAGCGCCGACAGCGATGCCGCGTCGGCCGCGTCGCGCGCCCGCTCCCGGCGGGCGAGCTTGGCGGCGCGTGCCTGCTCGCGCACATCACCGAGGGCGATGCGGTGGGAGGCGTCAGCCGCGCGCCGGGTCAGCTCGTCGTGGCGGGCGATGTCCAGCCGCGCCCGCTCGTCGTCGAGCTTGGCGGCCTGGGCCAGCACCGGGTCCGGCAGCGGCGGCGCGGCCACCGGGATCGGGTCGGCGACCGGCAGCGCCAGCGCCAGCGGGGTGATCTTCGGCTCCGGGGCCACGCCGACCGCCGTCTGCGGCGACGCCTGCGGAATGATCGCCGGTTCGGTGATCTCCGGCTCCGGGGCCGCAACGGTCGGCTCGGCCTGCTCCGGGCGGGCCGGGACGTCGGTCAGGCGCTCGTCGGGGGCGGGCGCGGTCAGGGTGGACAGCAGCGCCTTGGCCTTCTCGTCGCCGATCCGGAAGCGCTTCATGGTGGCGTTGCGCGACGGGGCCGTGCCGAGCTTGGCGGCCCACGCGTGGAAGTCGTCGACCAGCGCGGCGACGGCGGGCGGGTAGATGCTGGTGGGTGCGGTCATGACTATGGCTCCTCTCTGTCAGCGGCGGGACTTGCGGTTACGGGCCTCGGCCGCGTACACGGCGGCCTGGTCGCGCTCGGACAGGTGCGACATCACGGCCCGGTCGTGGCCGTTGCGCTCGAGGGCGCGCAGCAGCGCGACTGTGGCCGCGTCGTTGACCTGCTGGTCGGTGTGGGGCTGCTCGCTCATCGCGCACCCGCCTTCGTCCGGCGGTCGTGATCGCGCAGCGACATGTCGACCATGCGGAAACCCCAGTAGATGGGGTGCCGTCCCAGGTGCACGGCCAGCGCGTCCTGCAAGCGGCGCAGCGCCGCCCAACGGCGGTCACAGCACGCGGTGTTGCGGTTCCACTGCTGGACACCGCCGTCGAACCCGTCAGCGGTGCGCTTGGCGCAGGCGCTGGCGTAGCGCGACGCCATCATGGCGACAGCGGCCATGAGCAGATCGGTCCGCTCGCCGTGGGCACGCTGGTCGGCGTCGGTGGTGGGGTCGATCATCGGGCACCTCCGGTCATCGGCCGGCGGCGAAGCGCGGTCGCGCACACGCGGACCGCGCCGGGCTCCCGGCGTGCCGGAGCAGGGTCGGAGACGTCGGTCAACGTCATGGCCGCGTCCAGGGCGGCCAGCACGCTGGCCACGTCGGCGCGGGCGCCGATCAGCCGGACCTGCACCGGCCGCGCCGGACGCTCAACGGCATCGAGGGCCGCCCGGTACATGGCCTGGCGCTGCTGCTCGCGCAGCCGCGCGGTCAGCGCGGCGGCCTGCTCGGCGGTCAGGTCACCCCGGGCGGCCCGCCGCGCGATCTCGCCGATCGCGCGCCCGGTACGGGTACGGGCCATCACCGCGCCTCCCGCCGTGCCGCAGCCGCGCGCGAGCACACGAACCGGTAGCCCCGGTTACGGCGCCGAGCGACCTCGGCCAGGCGGCGCTTGACCTCGGCGCGCTCGCACTCGGTCAGTTCCAGCCGCTCACCGCGCATCACGCGGCGTAACGCGACCTCGTCGATGTAGGTCGGGTCCGGCTCGAAGTCGAGAGGCAGGCCGCATTCCAGCGCGAACATGAAGTCGTCGTGCAGCGCCTTGGCCCACGCCGAGCCGCACGCCACACCGCCGGCCAGGTCGGCCAAGTCGTGGGTGTGCCCCATGCAGTTGCGTGCCGCGACAGCAGCCAGGGGGTGATTGATAGTCAACCGGTCGTGTGCCGGTTCGTCGGCGGGTGCCGACGCGATAGCCTGCACAGGCATCGCTTCTTCCCTTTCGCAGGTGGGATGGGGTGCGAAAGACCCCGGCAGGGGTGGAGCCCTGCCGGGGTCGCTTGCTTCGCTGTGCTGGTCGCCTCGGTGGCGGCCACCGCGCGGGCCGGGCCGAGCCCGGCCCCACGGAAGCCGTCAGCGCCGCGAACGAACACGGCGCTTGGGAGCAGCGGCACAGCCGCCGCAGCGGTCATCATCAGCAGACAGCGACACCAGGTGGCCGCAGCCGCCGCACAAGCGCCACACGGACTTGGCGCGAGTCGAGACACGTACGCAGGTGGCGAGCATCATCAAAGTCACCTCCTCCGGTGATTAGTCGTGTTCATGGGCGGGACAGTGGCGGCCGGGACGCACGTGGCCCCGGCCGCCAGATAGCTGCAGAACTTCGCGCGGCCTTCACCCGGGCCGCGTACGGGCGCACGGACCTCAGCCGTGCCGGTCGCCTTTTCCTGGGAGGCGACGGCCCATCTCTCTGTGAAGTTCTCAACAAACAAGCGATCACCAGCAGCCATAGGCGTGCGGCTATGCCGCCTTCCCTGGACTCTGCCGGGTCGACTACAACGTAACGTTGTATAGCGCAGCGTACAACTCCACGTTGTATTCGCGCAAGCGCGTCTACCACGTAGGCTTGTACTGATGACTACTTCCGATGCGCCCACCGACTGGTGGACCACTGAGCATGTACTGGCCTACCTGAGCTCGGTAGGCGCTCCGATTAGCCGTGCAACCTGGGCTTCATACGTCTCGCGCGGCCAAGCCCCTGCCCCAGACCGCATGTTCGGCAGATCTCCGGCCTGGCATCCCGCCACGATCCAACGCTGGCAGGCCGACAGACCACGCAAGGGCTCAGTCAGCGACTAAAAGGGATCTACATATGCCCCATCTCATCTGTTCAACTCCGGCTTACCTGTCACCAAGTCTGCTCATCGGCTCAGGCAAATGGCAGACCCCACGTGTGGACACAGTGGACATACGCCGTGTCCACTGAGGTCACCCGGAGCTACAAACCGAACCTTGTCTTGGTTAACTACCGGAAAAGCGTGGGATGGGAATCGAGAAAGCGCGCAGCTCGCGAACTCCTCCGCGTGGGTGCACAGAACGGCTTAAAGGACACGCCCACCGTTGAAGCGATTGAGAAAGCTATGTATCGCCACGAGACGGGCAGAGTCGCTGTTACCGACCCAATTTACCGACGACTCTACTGCCTGGCGTACGGGGCCACTCCCCATGAGTTGTTCGGTGAGATTGAAAGCGCGTACGTCACAGATGGAACCCATTTCACGGTGCGCTCACACAAGTTCATACCCGCTTATGTAACGCCAGGCGGGATTAATCTTCTATCGAAGACAGTAGAGATGCGCATCTGCGATGACCAGTGGCAACACTGCTTGACTGCGGAAGTTGATCATCCTGAAGGGGAATGCACGGTATACGCCTGGCCTCACGGTTCCGTAGTTTTTCACCTAGTGGAGGAGCTAAAATTTTCCACAATCGCCTCACTCGCCGCATGGCGAAAGGTGTCTTATGACGACAACCGCAAATGGGCCGAAGATTTCATTCGAGTCGCCATAGCGTCTTTCGATGCTAGCGACCTGTATATTCTCGGTGCTCATTGGGTAACCGAGTCAGCATGGCCAGCCGAGCAACTTGAGGCGGCGCTGCGCATCATGGCCTCCCCGGCCGTACTGCTGCATCGAGATCGCAAGATTGACAACGAGCACCTTGCCCATGCGGAACTAATTGAGCAGTCGTTAATCGCCGATGGTTACGACAATGCGGACATCGAACCGTTTGGCGTGCGCGGGATCTCTTCCGGCTTTGCCTCCTGGTCGGGGGTGGTCTACCACCCAATAGCTCCGGAACGTTCACTCCGAGAAAAGGAGTTGGTAGCCTGCGAGCTGGCCGTTCAGTCCATGTGGTGTATGACCCGATGGGTAGCCCGCTGCATAGAGCAAGGCTTTGACCCAGACCTTCCCCCGGAATTCGGGTGGCGCTATTTACGTGGAGTGCGGTCTAGGTTGACGCTATCACTTCCTCGCGAAACCGGACAGCACCAAACGATGCGGCGCGCTATCCTGCGCACCAGTGACCTAATGCCAGCATTAGACCAAGCAATTGAAACGCTCCGAGACGCAATCAGAGAATGAGGCTGACGTGACACACCCCCGCGCCGTACTGGTTGTTACAGACATGCAAGTCGGCTTCGTAAGGGAGCAGTCCGCCCATATCGTGCCAGTGGTGGTGGACCTCGTGAGGCGCTGGCAGGAGAATGGGGGCGAGATCTTATTTACCAGGTACCTGAACTATCCAGGTAGCCCGTTTGAACAATTCTTCAACTGGCGTCGCCTTCAATCTTCGCCAGAGATTGACATTGTGCCCGAGCTTCAACCCTATCTGGCGGACCACATGATTCTCGACAAGAGGATATATAGCCCGTTCACGCACGAGAGCGAACAAACCTTTAGGCAACTCGGATGGGTCGAGTTCTACTTCTGTGGAATCGCGACCGAGAGCTGTGTTCTAAAGGGAGCCGTAGACGCATTTGAACGCGGTTTCACGCCGTGGCTGATTGCAGATGCGTCGGCTAGCCACGCCGGTGAAGCCGCTCACGAGGCCGGCCTGCTTGTCACACGTCGCTTCATTGGGCCAGGCCAAGTGATCACGCTTGCCGACCTGCCTGACGACCTTATCGGACCGAGCACTGAGCGTTCGACCGTCGAGGCCACCTAAGGGGGCGGGATCGAGCGCAGCACAACCGGACGTGTCCCGTGGTACGACTCAAGCCGTGCCGCCCAAGATCCCGTACCGCTCCTGAACTGCATTGGTACGGCTGGTACGGCTGGTACGGGCACCCCCGGCGGCCTGGGACAATGGTGCTTCCTTTAGGCGCACTCACATACAAGCGTAGGTATGCAAGCTGCATCTGGCGCACGTTCACGGCGGCGCGTGACCGTCGCCTTATCCCAGCAGCAGGGCTTGACCTGACGGCTCGCGTGTGAGGGCGAACTGGGTGCGGTACAGGTCGGCGTAGAGGCCGCCCTCGGCGAGCAGCTGCTCGTGGGTGCCGCGCTGGACGATGCGGCCGCCGTCGAGGACCAGGATCTGGTCGGCCTCGCGGACCGTGGACAGGCGGTGTGCGATGACCAGTGCGGTCCGGCCGGCCAGCGCGGTGGACAGGGCCGCCTGCACGGCGGCCTCGCTCTCGGAGTCCAGGTGCGCGGTGGCCTCGTCCAGGATGACGAT
>NZ_JBFAOU010000283.1:0-6273 GCF_040675365.1 Catellatospora sp. NPDC049609
CTAAGGTCGAGGCTGTCACCGGTCAAGCGGCGCTTTTCAGGGAGGCTGGTGCGCGTGCCGGCCGCCGTCCTGGCCTTCACCCGGCCGGTCACGTCGGCCCGGTCGGCCAGCGCCGACAGCGTCTGGCCCAGCGCCGCCCGAGCCGCCTCGGCCCGGGCGTCGATACGTGCGATCTCGCCGGACACCTCGCTCACGGTCACCACCTTTCCTGTTGCGCCGCACCGGTCGCGGCGGGATGGGTCAGCGTGGAGACGTCGGCGCGCAGGCCGCGCAGCGCCCGCTGCGGCACCAGCGAGCCGGTGCGGCGCAGCCGCGACCGGCCCACCAGCGCCAGGATCCCGGCGACGGCGAGCAGCGCCGCGCCCGTGGCCAGCGCGGCGAGCCACGGGGGCAGCACCAGGGCCAGGCCGAGCACGGCGGCCGCGGCCAGCGCGCCGCCCGCCCAGAACGTGACCGCGGCCGCTGTGCCGAACAGTCCCCCGGTGACCGCCGCCCGCCCCGCCTTCTCGCGCAGCTCGGCCTGGGCCAGCGCCAGCTCGACGCGCACCAGGTGGGACAGCTGCTCACCCGCCTGCTTGATCAGTTCGGCCGACGACTGTTGTGGCGTTTCCGGCATCCCGAGCCTCCTCCGCTTGTGGCGTGCCGATGCCCCGTCACGGCCCCGGCAAACGCCGGGCGCTCGGCGTGCGTACGAGGTCACCCGGGGTGGGCCAGGTTTTGCGCGGATGGATCACGGGAAGTCGAGGACCAGCAACGGACGACAGGATGGAGTGGACCATGGGTGAGATTGACGAGGCCAAGCACCACGGCCAGGAGCTGCTGGGCAAGGCCAAGGAGAAGATCGGTGACGCCACCGACAACCACTCCCTGCAGGCCGAGGGCCTCGCAGACCAGGCGAAGGCGAAGCTGAACCAGGCGGGCGACGAGGTTCGCGACGCGGTCCGCGGGAGGGACCACGACGAGAACGTCGAGCGCTCCGAGCGCTGAGCATCGCCGCTGCCGCGCATGGCCCGCCCCGGTGGCGGGCCATGCGCTGTTCCGGGACCGGACGGCCGCGGCCGGTGCCGGGTCACGCAGCCGGCGGACGCGACGGGTGAGCCGCCCAGAGTCGGGTTTGTCTGGTCCTCAACCAGGGGATCCGTATGGCATGCATCTGCCCATCAACCATCGGTTCCGGCAGCACTGGCGCCTGCTGGCCGCGCTGTGCGGCGTCTACCTGCTCGCGTTCGGTGTCGTCGGCGCGGTGCGCACCGCCGGCCTGCCGCTGTTCCACCGCGGCGACGTCGACGCGCTCGGACTGCGTACCAATCCCGCGTTCGCGTGGCTGTCGATCGTGGCCGGTGCCGCGATCGTGCTGGCCACCGTCGTCGGCCGCTCCGCCAACCACCTCGTCAACCTCGGTGCGGGCGGGCTCTTCCTGCTCAGCGGGCTCGCCATGCTCACCCTCCTGCAGACCCCGCAGAACATCCTCAACTTCGAGGTGTCCACCTGCGTCGTCTCGCTCCTGATCGGCAGCGTCCTGCTGACGGCGGGGCTCTACGGCAAGGTCGGCACGCCCCGCGAGTCCGTTGCCGAGGAGGTGCTGCGCCACAGCACCCGGCCCGGTGACAAGTTCACCGTCCAGCCGCACGCCAACCAGTAGCCGCCTACCTCACCGGCGGTTGCTGCGCTCGCACGGCCGAGCGGAGCGATCGGCGGCGGCCGGATGCGTCCGGCGCGGAGAACAGCTCGCGCGCTGCCCTCCGCGCCGGACGCGGTGCTGCCGGAGCGGTGGATCAGGCGCCGACGAGCCGGCCGGTGAAGTCGGTGGCCAGCTCGATCTGACGGGCGTTGGCCGCCGGCCCGCAGGGTGACAGCTGCCCGCACACCGCGCACGTCGGATCGTCGGCGGATTGCGGGAGGTGGATGCCGAGCAGTTCCCGGGCGGTCGCGACGACCACGCTATCGGCGTTGAACAGAGCGGACATGCTCTTCCTTTGCGGACTCCGCGGTCTGCTGACCGGTCGACGGACTAATCTCACCGCCGATATCCATCCCGCGGCCCCGCCAAACCCACCGCACGTCGAGCGCTGCCCGCACCCGCCGCGCCGCCACCCGCCGCCCGACGGCACGGCGGCACGGCGGTAAGGCGGCGCCGGGGCACGGCGGCAGGCGGCTTGGTGGCTTGGTGGCGCCGGTTCGCGGTGGCTGGGGCAGCGTGGCAGGCTACCCGAGTGGATCAACTCATGAAGGCCGCGGCGACCGGCACAGCCGTGGCCAGGCAGGCGGCCCCGCCCGCGTGGCGATCCGGCACGCCGTCGACGTCCGGCAGGTCCGCGGCGCTGGGCCTGCTGATGGTCTTCATGATGGTCAACTTCGCGGACAAGGCGGTGCTCGGCCTCGCGGCCGGACCCGTCATGGCCGAGTTCGGTCTGTCCAACACCGAGTTCGGTCTGCTGGCCAGCGCCTTCTACGTGCTGTTCAGCGTGTCGGCCGCGGCGGTGGGCCTGCTCGGCGACCGGCTGCCGGCCACCGTGCTGCTCACCGGGCTGGCGCTGACCTGGTCGGCGGCGCAGCTGCCCATGCTGATCCCCGCCGCTGGGGCCACCACGCTGCTGGCCTGCCGCGTCCTGCTCGGCGCGGGCGAGGGGCCTGGCATCCCGCTCGCGACGCACACGGCGTTCAGCTGGTATCCGCCCCGGGCCCGGTCCCTGCCCGCCACCATGATCGTCGCCGGTGGGGCGCTCGGCGGCGTGGTCGGCCTGCCGCTGCTGGCCCTGCTGATCGGCGCCTGGGGCTGGCGTGCCGCGCTGGGCGTGCTCGGCTGCGCCGGGCTGCTGTGGGTGCTGGCGTGGCTGCGCTGGGGCGGCACCGGTCCGCACCGGGTCACGGCCGGCGCGGGGGTGTCCGAGCTGCCGTACCGGCGGATCTTCCGGACCGGCACCTGGCTGGGCAGCACCGCGGCGGCCTTCACGGTGCAGTGGGCGCTGGCGCTGATGACCGCGTGGCTGCCGCGCCACCTGTCGCAGCAGCGCGGGTACGGCACCGCGGCGGTGGGCCTGCTGGCCGGGCTGCCGATGGCCGGCTCGGTGCTGCTGGCGCTGGGCGCGGGCGCCGTCTCGCAGCGGCTGCTGCGCCGGCGGGTCAGCGGGCGGCTGGCGCAGGGCGTGCTCGGCGGCGGGCTCGCGCTGGCCGCGGGCTGCGGCCTGCTGCTGACCACCCGCGTGGACGGCGCGCCGCTGCTGATCGCGGTGATGGTCGTCGGGTTCGCCGCGGGCAACGCGCAGACGCCACTGAACAACGCCGCGATCGCCGACGTGTGCCCGCCGGGCCGGTCGGGTCTCATGCTCGGCGCCTCGTACGCGCTGGCCGCCGTCGCCGCGCTGATCGCCCCCACCGTCACCGGCCGCCTGGTCGACGCCGCGCCCACGCCCGGCGCCGGCTTCACCACCGCGTTCGACCTGGCCGGAGTGCTGCTCATCGCCGGCGGCCTGATCGCGGCGGTGACGGTGAACCCCGAGCGCGACCGGGCACGCCTGCGGACCGCTGCCGGGGTCGAGCACGTCCGGTAGCACACCGCGGCCCGCATCCGCGCCTGCGGCACAGCCGATTCCACCGGGCGTGGTACATGCTCCGTCGGCTCCTTCCACCCGCGACACCCCGTGGGCAACAATCCTGAGATGTCGTATCAAAACGGGCACAGCGACCACGATGCGCCGGCACTCCCCCAGCCCGACCCCACCCCGGCGGTGCAGCCCCCAGCGGACGGCAGCCTGCCCAGCGTCCTCGTGATCGGAGCCGGCATCGCCGGGACGGCCGCGGCACAGGCCCTGCGACGGCACGGCCACCCTGTCACGGTCCTGGAGGCCCGCGACCGCGTCGGCGGGCGGATCTGGACCGACGCCCACGGCGTCGACCTGGGCGCGCACTGGATCCACGGCACCGAGGGCAACCCCCTCACCGACCTCGTCGAGCGCCTGGAGATCCCGTACAGCTACGTCGGCGGCGACAGCTCCTACACCGGCGGCTTCGACAACCTGGACCTGTTCGGCCCGGACCGCCGGATGACCGACCAGACCACCAAGAACCGCACCCTCGAACTGGCCGACAGCGTCCTGCACGAGCTGGAGCAGCGCGCCGAGGTCGCCCGCCGGCACGGCCACCCCGACAGCCCGCTGGCCGAGGCCGTCGAGCAGATCCTCGCCGCGCGGGGCCACAGCACCGAGGATGAGCAGGCGGTCCGCTACCACCTGAACGTGATCCTGCGCGACGACGCCGCCGAGGACGCCCACCGGCTGTCCCTCAAGCACTGGGAGGACGGCTACCTGGTCTACGGCCACGGCGACAGCATCCTGCACCGCGGCTACCAGTCCGTCGTGGACGCGCTCGCCGAGGGCCTGGACATCCGGCTGGGCCACCCCGTTACCCGGATCGAGACCAACGACTGCGGGCCGGTTCGGGTCGTCACCGACCGGGGCGACTTCCACGCCGACCGGGTGCTGGTGACCCTGCCCCTGGGCGTGCTCAAGCACGGGTCGGTGACCTTCGACCCGCCCCTGCCACCGGCCAAGCAGGCGGCGATCGGCCGGCTCGGGTTCGGCGCCCTCAACAAGATCGCCCTGCACTTCCGGGAGCCCTTCTGGCCGCAGGAGCAGTACGTCTTCGGCTACCTGTGCCGCGAGACCGACTACCACCCCACGGTCGTCATCAGCATGTGGAAGTCGCACGGCAAGCCGATCCTGGTCATGCTGCTGGGCGCCTCGCTCGGACGCGACCTGGAGACCTGGTCGGACGAGGAGGTCGCCCACTACGGCACCACCGTCGTGCAGGACATCTTCGGTCCGGACGCACCCGCGCCCGAGCACGTCTCGCGCACCGCGTGGAGCGCCGACCCGTTCGCCCGCGGGTCGTACACCTGCATCGGCGTGGACGCCTCCCCGGCGGATATCGCCGCGCTCGCCGAGCCGGTCGGCGAGCGCCTGCACTTCGCCGGGGAGGCGACCAACGCCTACCACTGGGGGTGCGTGCACAGCGCGTACGAGTCGGGCCTGCGCGAAGCCGCCCGGATCAGCGGCGACGCCACCCTCTACACCCCGCCCAGCGCGGAGACCTCCCGCCGCCAGCGGCGCGACATCGACCGGATGAAGCGCTTCGCCCGCATGCGCATGAACCACCTCAGCGAGGCCGACCTGCGGACGCGGGTCGACTGCCTGCGCGACAGCGTCGACCCGTACGGCGTGCGCCTGTTCGCGCCGCTGGTCGACGCGGAGCTGGAGACGCTGGCGTCGATGTTCGACGAGCTGTCCTTCGCCCCCGGCGAGGCCGTGTGCCGCGAGGACGACACCGCCCACGGCGTGTACCTGGTCGCCGCCGGGCAGGTCGAGGTCGACTTCGGCGGCGTCTACGAGCCCGCCGTCCTGGGCCGGGGCGCGCTGCTGGGCGGGCACGACCTGTTCTTCGACGCGCGGACCAGCACCGTCACCGCGCGCACCGGTGTCGAGCTCTACTACCTGGACCACTACCGCTACAAGACGTTCCTGTACGCGTTCCCCGACGTCCTGCTGCTGATGATGTCGGACCTGGTCACCCGCTGGGAGCGGCTGGAGTGCGCGCTCGGCGCGGCGACGCTGCCCGGCGTGCGGCGCAGCGCCGAGCACCTGGACGACGAGCCGAGCACCGTGGTCTGACGCCGTCGGGGACCGCCCGCCGGGTTCTCTCGCCCGGCGGCCCCCTGCGGCCTGCAGCACCCCTGGTCCGCCAGCAGTCACCGTCACCCGCGTCGGTTCCGGCCCGATCGCCGCCACCGTCGCCAACAACGTGACCTCCTTCCCCACCGTCGCCGGTGCCACCTACGCCGTCACTTAGCCGCGCCGGTCCACCTCCGGCGATCAGCCGCTGGTCGGCCGGGGAGCCACGACCTGGCAGCCACGCCTGCAACAAACCTGCAACCGGCAGCCCTTGCGATCTGGCAAGCGCTTTCCAGAGACTGGGTTCGCATCGATCCCCCAACCACTTCGCCACCTCGCCCGAAGACACCGGCCCCGGAGCGCCCTTCCGGCCCGGCGGTCCGGGCGAAGCGGAAGTGGGCGGACGGGTCGCCCAGCGCCCCCTGGGCGGCCCGTCCTATCGCGTACCCTCCACTCCCGACGGACGGTCCGACTTAATCAGCCGAACCGGCAGCCGTGACAGCAGATTCGTATATCGGCAGATTACGTATTTATTGGCATCGTGGTCCCGGCGCACTGGCCTGGGCGTCGGCCGCGACCACCGACGACGTCGGGGCACTTGCTGAAT
>NZ_JBFAOU010000284.1:0-6246 GCF_040675365.1 Catellatospora sp. NPDC049609
CGCTGGCGAGCCGGACGATGTCGATGTCGGTCTCGTACTCGGCGCGCTTGGCGGCGATGAACGCCTCCCGCTCCGGACCCCGCCGCACCGTCGTGCCTGCACGTTCAGGCTTGCCGCGGCGCGTTAGCGTCCACCCATGACGCGATCCGAGCAGATCCTGGACGTGCTGGTCACCGAGTTCGGGCCGCTGATGACGGCCGAGCCGGCCGCGTTCCGCCGCAAGTTCCGCAAGATGGCGTCCAGCGCGTTCGCGTTCTACCGCGGCAGCGCCGCCCTCTTCTACGCCGACATGACCGGGCGCTACGCCGACGACGCGTTCCTCAACGAGCGGACCAGCCGGGTGTGGATCCACGGCGACCTGCACGCGGAGAACTTCGGCACCTACATGAACGCCGAGGGCGTGCTCGTCTTCAACGTCAACGACTTCGACGAGGCGTACGTCGGGCCGTTCCTGTGGGACCTGCGCAGGCTGACCGCGAGCATCGCGCTGCTCGGCTACAGCAAGGCGCTGTCCGACCACATGATCGGGTACCTGGTACGCGGCTTCGCCGGGGCGTACCTGGCCGAGCTGCGGGCGGTGGCGCTCGGCGGCGACGACGCGATCGGCTCGCTGACGCTGTCCACCACCACCGGCCCGCTGCACCGGGTGCTCCAGCAGGCCCGGCTGAACACCCGGGTGGAGCTGCTGGGCGGGCTGACCGTGATCGACCGGTACGAGCGGCGCTTCGCCGAGCGCGACGGCGTGTACCAGATCGACGCGGCCACCCGCAGCGCGGTCGAGGAGGCGTTCCGGGGCTATCTCGGCACGCTCAACCCGCACCACGCGTCCAACGGCCACCGCGGGATCGAGCGCACCATCAAGGATGTGGTGCTGCGCCAGGGCGTGGGCATCGGCTCGGCGGGGCTGCCGTCGTACAGCCTGCTGCTGGAGGGGCACACCCAGGCGCTGGAGAACGACGTGGTCGTCTACATGAAGCAGGCGCAGACCCCGGCGGTGGCCCGCCACATCGACGACCCCCGGGTGCGCGGCTACTTCCAGCACCAGGGGCACCGCACGGCGGAGTCGCAGCGCGCGCTGCAGGCGGCGGCCGACGCCTGGCTGGGCTACACCGAGCTGGGCGGGGTCGGTCAGCTCGTCGCCGAGGTCTCGCCGTACGCCGCCGACCTGGACTGGGCCGACGTCAACGAGCCCGACGAGCTGGTCAGCGTGGTGCGCGAGCTGGGCCGGGCGGTGGCCCGCATGCACTCGGTCGCCGACGACGAGTCCAGCCACGACCTGGTCGACTTCTCCACCGAGGAGGCGATCGTGGCCGAGCTGGACCGCGACGAGCAGGGGTTCACCGACGGCCTGGTGGCGTTCGCGCACGCGTACGGCGCCCAGGCCCGCGCCGACCACCAGCTGTTCGTGGACCTGTTCCGCAACGGCGCGATCCCGGGCGTGTGAGGCTCAGGCGCTCGGGCTCGGGCTGGGGCTGGCCGACGGCGGCGGCCCGCACTGCATGTCCCCGGCGGTGTGGTTGCCGAACGCGCCGCTGCCGCGGGCGCGTGTCCAGTACGGGTACTGCTGCCGCTTGCCGGCCGGGATCTCGTCGAGCACGCCGAGGTCGCCCACCACGTAGATGATCCGGGTGCCCCGGCCCTCGGGGTCGGCGGGCCAGCGCACCGCGGCGACCACCGACCGGTCACCGGCGTCGAGGTGGAACACCTCGTGGTCGGCGAGCTGCTGGGTGCCGTCGGCCTGGCACACGTACGACGCCCAGAAGATCTTGACCTTCTTGCCGGGGCAGAACGTCGACGACGCGGTCAGCCCGAGCGTCACGTCGTGGTCACCGGGCACGTCCGCGCCCTCCGCGTACGCCTCCGGCCGGGCCCGGCAGGGCTGGACGGGCGCCACGGCGCCGCCGATCCCGGTCTCGGCGTCCGACGGCGACGGCGACGGCGAGGGCTGCGGCTGCTCGGCGCTCGGCGAGGCGCTCGGGCGGGGGACCGCGGGCGGGGCGGTCCGGTTCGCCCACGGCACCGCGACGGCCAGCACGGCCAGCGCCGCGATCGCGGCGAACCCGCCGGCCCGCCGGCGTATCCGGCGCCGCCGCACGGTGCCCAGCACCGCCTCGACGCCCGCCGGCGCGAAAGCGCCCTGCAGCCGGTCGCGGGCGCCGTCGAAAGCGGCGCGTACGGGGTCGCGCTCAGACACGGTCGACCTCCTCCGCCGCTGGTATCGCCTCGCTGAGCTGCGCCGCCAGCGCGTTGCGCGCCCGGTGCAGCCACGACTTGACCGTGCCCTCGGCGGCGCCGGTGACCACCGCTATCTCGGCGATCGACAGGTCCTCGAGGTAGTGCAGGATGACCGCCTGGCGCTGCCGGGCGGGCAGGGTGGTCAGCGCGACGGCGACGGCGATGCGGTCCGGGCCGGGGCCCGGCGTCGATTCAACCAGCCGGTCGCGGGTGAGCAGCTCGATCCCCCGGCGCATGCGCCGCCAGCGGCTGGTGGCCAGGTTCCACGCCACCCGGCGCACCCAGGCGACCGGGTCGTCGTGCTCGGCGACCACGCTCCAGCGGTCGTACGCCCGGCACATCGCCTCCTGGACCACGTCCTGCGCCTCGGCGGTGCTGCCCGTGTGCAGGTAGAGCTGGGTGGCCAGGGGATGGAAGGCGGCCGCGTAGAACTCCGCGAAGTCGCGGTGTCCGGCCACGGTCGTCTCCATGATCTTTTGAGGGGGGTACGCCGAAGCATAGCGAAATCGGACGGACCTGTTGTGCCGGCGTGATCCGGCCCGGCCGTGCCCGCCGCCCGGAACAGGCGGTGCCGCTCGCCCAGGCCGGTTGCGGCGGCCGGAGGTGCCCGCGGGCCGACAGGGGCGTGGCGGGCCGTCGCGGGCATAGGATGCCGGGCATGACGCCGGAGGAGATCGGGGCGCGCCTGAGCGAGCTGGTGGCGGGCGCCCAGGCGGGTGTTTCCGGCGGCGGGGCGTACGCGCGCGCCACCGTCGACGTGCCCGCCGAGCAGTGGGTCGCGGCCCTGACCGCCGCGCGCGACGAGCTGTCCTGCGACTTCTTCGACTGGCTGTCGGCCGTGGACGAGCTGGACGCCGGCTACGACGTCGTCGCGCACGTGTGGTCGGTCGGCGCCCGGCACGGCGTGCTGCTGCGCACGCGGGTGCCCGCCGAGGGCGCCTCCCTGCCGTCGGCGGTGCCGGTGTACCCCGGCGCGGCCTGGCACGAGCGCGAGACGTACGAGATGTTCGGCATCGGCTTCCCCGGCCCGCTGGAGCCGCTGCTGCTGCCGCCGGAGTTCGAGGGCCACCCGCTGCGCAAGAGCTTCGTGCTGGCCAGCCGCGTCGCCAAGCCGTGGCCCGGCGCCAAGGAGCCGGGCGAGTCCGAGACCGGCTCCAAGCGCCAGGCGATCCGCCCGCCGGGCGTGCCCGCGCCGGGGGAGTGGGGGCCGACCTCATGACGTGGGAGATCGTGCTGCGCGTGGCGCTGGTGGCGGTGGCGTTCCTGACCCTGCCGCTGCTGGTCGGCCAGACCGAGCACAAGGTGATGGCGCACATGCAGTCCCGCCTCGGCCCGATGTACGCGGGCGCCTTCCACGGCTGGGCCCAGCTCATCGCCGACGGCGTCAAGTTCGCGCAGAAGGAGGACATCACGCCGCGCAACGCCGACGGGCCGGTCTTCCGCCTCGCGCCCGCCGTGGCGCTGCTGCCGTACCTGCTCGTGCTGCTGGTCATCCCGCTCGGGCCGGGCGACCTGGTGGGCCAGCAGCTCGACGTCGGCCTGTTCTTCGTGCTCGCCGTCGTCGGCGTCGGCGTGATCGCGGTGCTGATGGCCGCGTGGGCCTCGGCGAACAAGTACTCCCTGCTCGGCGGCCTGCGCGCGGCGGCCCAGCTGCTCGGGTACGAGCTGCCGTTCGTGCTGTCGGCCGCCAGCGTGGCGATGGCCGCCGGCACGCTCAGCCTGCCCGGCATCGTCGCCGCCTGGCAGCCCTGGTGGCTGCTGTGGCAGCTGCCCGCGATGGTGGTCTTCTTCGTCTCCGGCCTGGCCGAGATCCGGCGGCCCCCGTTCGACATGCCGATCGCCGACTCGGAACTGGTCTTCGGGTACATGACCGAGTACACCGGCCTGCGCTTCGCGTTCTTCCTGCTCGCGGAGTACGTCGGCATCGTGGTGATCTCGGCGCTGACCGCGACCCTGTTCCTCGGCGGCTGGCACGGCCCGTGGGCCGAGTCGGTGGGCTGGCTGTGGATGCTGCTCAAGACCGGCGCGGTGGCGTTCGTGGTGATCTGGCTGCGGGTGTCCTGGCCCCGGCTGCGCGAGGACCAGCTGCAGCGGCTGTGCTGGCTGGTGCTGGTGCCGCTGGCGCTGGCCCAGCTGGTGCTGACGGCCGGGGTGCGGGTGGCCCTGACCTAGGGACCCACCCGCACCGTCACGACGTCGGCACCGGGTCAGGGCTTCACCCGGGCCATCATGCCCACACTCGGGCGGCCCCACGGCGAGACGACGGCGCGGCCCGTCGGGCTCGGCGCCGCGCCGGTGTGCGCGGTGGGGCCACCGCGCGGAGCGGGGGCCGGGGTGAACATGCTCACGAAAACCGGGCCCTTCGCCGCTCCCCGGACCGGGGCGGGCAGCCGCGGCGGCTCGCCGGGCAGGCAGTTCACTCCGGGAGTCAACGTGATCATGCTGATCTCCCTGCCACCGGCGACGAAATAGGGGGTCATCCGGCGGCCTTCCGTGAAGTAGGCCCAGCAGCGCTCGCCGTCGTACTCCAGCTGGACGGTGACGGGCTCGTACCGCGGTACGAGCCCGACCACCGAGTCGACGTCGTACCGGTCAAGAAGCTCCCTACCCGTCCAGGCGTCGAACACGCGCAGAGCCAACGGCGTCCCCGCCGGTCCGCCGAACTCGACGGTCTGATCCAGCGCGGACGACGGGAACGAGACGTCCGCGACGGTCGACTGCCCCGACACGAGCTGCACCCGCGGCGCGCCCGACCGGCCCGACCAGGTCTTCAACAGCCCGTTACTGCTGTAATCGATCGTCCACTGGTACGGACCGAGGCGGTCGAGTGTGTAGTGACCCTGCGTGCTGCAGCCCACCAGCCCAGGACCGGCGACCGCGCAGGCGGACACCGCCGGCTCTCCGGTGCTGCCGTGGCGGAGGACGCCGTGCACACTCCCGGACCGAGCGGGGACGATCGCCGGTGCGGTGGTGACCACTCCGGCACTGAGGCTGATCACTGCTGCGTTCCGGCGGTCGCCGGTGCCGCCGTGGTAGCCGAGCCACTGGGCGCCCGCGGCACCCCGCGGTGCCACGAACAGCTGCACCCACCCCGGTCGGAAGGGCCCGAGCCGCAGCGCACCGTCGGCGGCCGGCATCGCGCAGACAGGAAGGGCGCTGAACTCGGTGCCCCAGCGGCCCTGCGCTGTGTAGACGCAGACGGGGTCCGTCGCGGCCGGGTCGACGGTCCCGTCCCGATAGGTCGTGGCGATGACCGCCCCCGGCTCCATCTTCAGCGTGACCTGCGTGACCTTGCCCGGCGCGGCGGTCACCGAGGTGCTCGCCGTGAAATGGTCGGGCAGGTGCACCGCGTGGACGTGGGACGAGCTGGTCCGGAAGTCGAGCAGGTCGCGGTAGACGCCGTCGGTGCCGCCGCCGCAGACCTCACGCCGGATCGTGACGCAGGCTTCGGTGATCGGAGCGCCGCTGAGCGCGTCGCGCAGGAGGACCTCGACGGTGGCCGGGATGGCCATCGATTCGGCGATCGCCGTCGTCTGCCCGTCGGTGATGGTGATCAGACCGGCATCGGCGCTGCTCAGCGTGGCCGGGTACCACTGTGTCGGCCGCGGCGACATGGAGTATCCCTCGTCGTTGAGCCTGAGCCGGTAGTGGCCCGGCGGCATCTCGGCGAGATCGATGGTGCCGTCGAAGCGGATCGGCAGCTTGTAGGACCAGGTTCCGTCCGAACTGGTCAGCGTCGCCGCGATTCGGGGCGGCGGCCGCGTCCCGTCGTGGTCTTTGAGCACGGCGGTGAACCGGCCTGCCCCGGGTCGCAGCCGGACGGCCAAGGGCACGCCCGTCGCGAACGTGCCGGAGGGTTCGGGATCGTCGGGACGCCATACCGTGGCGAAGCCCGGCGCGCTCACCCTGAGCTGAATGAGGTTCCCAGTGAAGATGGTGATGGTCTCACCGCTCGGGTCTGACTCCGAGGTTCCTTGACTCGAAGTTGATGTCGTTAGCGGGATTTGTCGG
>NZ_JBFAOU010000285.1:0-6233 GCF_040675365.1 Catellatospora sp. NPDC049609
GCCGGTCCGATCGGGACCGGCACCACCACCGTCGATCAGGTTGTCAGCGGGTCAGCCGACAGACTCGATCTTGTTGAGGTCGACCCGGGTGAACAGGTCGATCGCGACGTTCTTCACCTTGGTCGAGTGACCGAAGACGTTCTGGCCGAAGCGCAGGGGCAGGACCGGCAGGTCCTTGGCGAGGATGTCCTCGGCCTCCTGGTACTTCTTGATGGCCTCCTCGGCGGTCGGAGCCTCGGTGCCGGCCTTGACCAGGCTGTCGAACTCCGGGTTGCTGTAGCCGTAGTAGTTCGACGAACCACCGGTCGCGTACAGCGGGCCCAGGTAGTTCTCCATCGACGGGTAGTCGAAGGCCCAGCCCAGGCGGAACATGCCGACGTCTTCCTTCGCCTTGACCTTCGTGAGCAGGTCGGCGAACTTCGGCTCCGGGGTGGCCGCGCACTCCACGCCCAGGTTGGCCTTCAGCTGGTTGCAGGTGGCCTCGACCCACTGCTTGTGCGGGCCGTCGGCGTTGTAGCTGATGTTCAGCGTCTTCGGGCCCTTGGCGGACTCGTAGAGCGACTTCGCCTCGGTCGGGTTGAACTCGCACGCCGTGCCGCAGGTCTTGTCGCGGTAGCCCGCGACGACCGGCGAGGTGAAGGAGTACGCCGCCTTCTGCGAACCCTGGAAGATCTTGTTCGCGATCTCCTCACGGTCGATCGCCATCGAGATCGCCTTGCGCACGTCGACGTCCTTGAAACGCGGGTCGAACGTCGGGAACGCCAGGAAGGTGAAGCTCGACGAGGGGGACTGCTGGAAGCGGTCGCCCAGGTCGCCCTGCACGGTGGACAGGCTCTCGGTGGGGATCTGCTTCACCACGTCGAGGTTGTTCGCCAGCAGGTCGGCGTACTCGGCGTCGCTGTTCTGGTAGATCTTGAACAGGGCGCCGCCGATGTGCGGCTTGGTGCCCGCGAACGCGTCGTACTTCTCGACCTCGACCTGCGAGTCGTGCTGCCAGGTGCCCTTGATCTTGAAGGGACCGTTGCCGACCGGGGCCTGCTCGAAGTCCTTCTTGAGGACCAGCGGGCTGGCGGTGTCGTTCTCCCACGCGGCCTTGGGCAGCGGGTAGAACGCGGTGTAGCCCAGCAGCGACTTGAACTCGCTGAACGGCGCGCTCAGGGTGACCGTGAAGGTGTTCTCGTCGACCTTCTTCAGACCGCTGAGGGTGTCGGCCTCCGGCTTGGCGGTGGCCTCGGCCGGGTTCATGGCCTTGTAGCCCTCGACCTTGTCGAAGAAGTAGTTGTTGTCCTGGGCGTTCGGGCCGTAGGCGCCGTAGTTCCAGGCGTTGATGTAGCTGTCGGCGGTCACCGGCTCGCCGTTGTGGAACGTCCAGCCGTCCTTCAGCTTGATCGTCCACGTCTTGTTGTCGGTGGTGGTGATCTCCTGGGCCGCGACCTCGAAGGGCTTGTTGGCCTCGTCGAAGTCGACCAGGGGGGCGAACAGCGCGGAGAGCACCTGCGAACCGCCGGTCTCGGCCGTGTTCGTGGGGATCAGGTGCTTCGGTTCGGAAATACCGATCGAAACAACGCCGTTCTGGTTGGCGCTTCCCGAGTCGCTGCCACCGCTCTTGCCACAGGCCGTGAGGCCGAGAGTGACAGCAAGCGGGAGAGCGGCCCAGGCGGCGAGCCTGCGGACCTGCATTGAGCCTCCTCATCTCCTACGCCGCACCAACAGTCGGCAGGCTGACCTGCCGTTGTCACGCAGTGCAACGTGCGGCAAAGGTAGGACGAAGCTCGGCTCGGCACCAAACCCATGGGTTGCAGATTCGCAACAGTCTAAGGGGAGACTACTTGCGGGTCGCTGACCAGTTCTGGTATTAGAGAGCAGACTGCTGTATGGGCGGAACTAAGCCAGTATGCCCGATTCAAAGCGTGACCGGAACGACAACGAGCTGTCACATTGTGGGACCGCCCCTCGCCCGATTTGCCCCCAAAAGGCGTCCCGGATACTGGAAGATCCTGCCATCAAGCCCACACGGTGATCTATAACACTGTTACCCACAGTTAGTTCCGCAGCTAAAGGGCCAAACGATCGACGCCGGTCAGCGTGGCAGGTACCGCCCGCCCCGGCAGGATCCGTGGTTTTCCGCGGCAATCGGGCGGAGCAGGGGGACGATGGCCGGGGGCCGGTCCCTGGCGACGTGGCCGGGAAGGCCCGGTCCGCGCTCCAGCCCACACCCGGCGCACCCCAACGGCCGTCGATGGAGGCCGCGGGCTATGGTGCGATTCGTTACACCTTCGTCACAGGACCGCGCTGGTCATCGCCAGACGTCCGCCAGCAGGGAGTATGTGCCAATGGGCAAGAAGGTCACCGTCGTCGGCGCCGGTTTCTACGGCTCGACCACCGCGCAGCGCCTGGCCGAGTACGACGTCTTCGAGACCGTCGTGCTGACCGACATCATCGAGGGCAAGCCCGAGGGCCTCGCGCTCGACCTCAACCAGTCGCGCTCCATCGAGGGCTTCGAGACCAAGGTCGTCGGCGCGACCACCGGGGTCGACGGGTCCGGCTACGAGGCCATCGCCGGCTCCGACATCGTCGTGATCACCGCGGGCCTGCCGCGCAAGCCGGGCATGAGCCGTATGGACCTGCTCGGGGTCAACGCGAAGATCGTGCGCGGCGTGGCCGAGCAGGTCGCCAAGCACGCCCCGAACGCCGTCGTCATCGTCGTGTCGAACCCGCTCGACGAGATGACCGCGCTCGCCCAGATCGCCACCCAGTTCCCGAAGAACCGGGTCATCGGCCAGGCGGGCATGCTGGACACCGCCCGCTTCACCCACTTCGTCGCCGAGGAGCTGAACGTCCCGGTCGGCTCGGTGAAGACGCTGACCCTGGGCTCGCACGGCGACACCATGGTGCCGGTCCCGTCGCGCTGCACCGTGAACGGCAAGCCGCTGTCCGAGCTGCTGCCCGCCGAGAAGATCGAGGAGCTGGTCACCCGCACCCGCAACGGCGGTGCCGAGGTCGTCGCGCTGCTCAAGACCGGCTCGGCGTACTACGCCCCGTCGGCCGCCGCGGCCCGCATGGCCAAGGCCGTGGCCGAGGACTCCGGCGAGGTCATGCCGGTCTGCGCGTGGGTCGACGGCGAGTACGGCATCTCCGGCGTCTACCTCGGCGTCGAGGCCGAGATCGGTGCGACCGGCGCCCGCAAGGTCGTCCTGACCGACCTCACCGAGTCCGAGCTGGCCGGCCTCAAGGAGGCCGCCGAGGCCGTCCGCGCCAAGCAGTCCGACGTAGCCGGCCTCTGACCCGCCACTGAAAGGAAGGGCACCTTCCTAACGCCATGCGTGGTGGAAGGTGCCCTTCTTAACGCCCCTGGCACCCCGGAGGGCGGTCCGAGGCCGGCCAGACGTACGGCAGGCCGGTCGGCTCGTCGCCGAACAGCGGCCGGTAGAACTCCGGATCCTTGCGCAGCAGCGCGGCGCGGTGGCCGGCGTGGAACGCCTCGTCGCCCAGCCACGGCGGCAGGTCGCCGGTCGCGGCGAGCGCGGGCTGGGGGCGTACCGCGGCGATGCCGCAGGCCGCCCGGAGGTCGGTCAGCAGGGTGGCGGCGCAGGTGTCCGCGCGGTCGCCCGCCGACCAGGCGGCGCACATGTCCAGGCCGTAGCGGACCAGGGCCTCCTCGTACCCGGCCCACATCTTCACCGCGGGGTGGTGCCGCCAGCCGTATCCGACGACGATCAGGCCGCGCAGCACCTGGATGGTCTCCACCCGCTGCTTGCCCAGCCGCCGCGGGTCGAGCGTGCCCGCGCTCAGCGCGAAGTCCGGATAGGGCAGAAAAGTCTGCACGTCAGGGCATACCCGCAGGTCAGGTGGGGCAAACCGCGGCGCGGGGACGGAGCCGCGCGGTTGTCGGATGTGGGCACTAGGGTGTCCGGCATGGCATTGGACCTGCTCGACCTGCTGCCCGCCGAGTGGCGTGACGTGATGAAGCCGCACCTGGACCTCGAGGCCACCGCGCGGCTGTCGGCGTTCGTGGAGAACGCCTACGCCACCGAGACGGTGTATCCCCCGCAGGAGGACCTGTTCACCGCGTTCCGGCTCACCTCGCCCGCGCACACCCGCGTGCTCATCCTGGGCCAGGACCCGTACTTCAAGCCCGGCCAGGCGCACGGCCTGAGCTTCAGCGTGCGCCCCGGCGTGACCGTGCCGCCGAGCCTGCGCAACGTGTACAAGGAGCTCCGGGACGACCTCGGTGTCGAGCCGCCGCGCAACGGCGACCTGACCCCGTGGGCCAGCCAGGGCGTGCTCATGCTCAACGCGGTGCTGACCGTGGGCGTCAAGCCCGGCAGCCACGCCAACCAGGGCTGGGAGGCGTTCACCGACGCCGCGATCAAGGCTGTCAACGACTCGCCGTATCGGGTGGTCTTCGTGCTGTGGGGGGCCTACGCCCGCAAGAAGGCGGCGCTCGTGCGCAACCCGCACCACGTGGTGCTGGAGGCCGGCCACCCGAGCCCGATGAACCCGGCGGGCTTCCTGGGCAGCAAGCCGTTCTCGCAGATCAAGGCCGCCCTGGCCGAGGCGGGTCGCGGCGAGATCACCTGGAGCTGAGCCCATCCGCCGGCTGGGCCGGGCCGCTGTCCGGGCCGCGGTCCGGCGTCGGGTGCTGTCGCGGGCGTGATCGCTGTTTCGTGCCATGATCTGCGGTTTGGCCACGGATCATGGCACGAAGCAGCGATCTTCCGCGGCCGAGCGGTCCGCACGGGCGGGCGTGGTGACGTGGGGCACCCGACCCTGGGAGTTGCGGCAGGTCGAGTTGGCAGTACGCTCGTACTGCTAGACGTGACCGCCGCCCGGCCCTCTGCAGCCGGACGCCAGAGGTTAGAGGAGCGCCAGCGCGATGGCGAAGATCAAGGTAAACAACCCGGTCGTCGAGCTCGACGGCGACGAGATGACCCGGATCATCTGGAAGCAGATCCGGGAGCAGCTGATCCTGCCCTACCTCGACGTGGAGCTGGAGTACTACGACCTGGGCATGGAGCACCGGGACGCCACCGACGACCAGGTGACCATCGACGCCGCCAACGCCATCAAGCGCCACGGCGTCGGCGTCAAGTGCGCCACCATCACCCCGGACGAGGCCCGGGTCGCCGAGTTCGGCCTGAAGAAGATGTGGAAGTCGCCGAACGGCACCATCCGCAACATCCTCGGCGGCGTCGTGTTCCGCGAGCCGATCATCATGAGCAACGTGCCGCGGCTGGTGCCGGGCTGGACCAAGCCGATCGTCATCGGCCGTCACGCCCACGGCGACCAGTACAAGGCCACCGACTTCGTGGTGCCCGGCCCCGGCAAGGTCACCATCACCTACCAGCCGGCCGACGGCTCGGCGCCGATGGAGCTCACCGTCGCCGACTTCGCCGACGGCGGCGTCGCCATGGGCATGTACAACTTCGACGAGTCGATCCGGGACTTCGCGCGCGCTTCGCTGCGCTACGGCCTGGCCCGCAACTACCCGGTCTACCTGTCGACCAAGAACACGATCCTGAAGGCGTACGACGGCCGGTTCAAGGACATCTTCGCCGAGGTCTTCGAGACCGAGTTCAAGAGCGAGTTCGAGGCCGCCGGCATCACCTACGAGCACCGGCTCATCGACGACATGGTCGCCGCCGCGCTCAAGTGGGAGGGCGGCTTCGTCTGGGCGTGCAAGAACTACGACGGTGACGTGCAGTCCGACACCGTGGCGCAGGGCTTCGGCTCGCTGGGCCTGATGACCTCCGTGCTGATGACGCCCGACGGCAAGACCGTCGAGGCCGAGGCCGCGCACGGCACGGTCACCCGGCACTACCGCCAGTGGCAGAAGGGCGAGAAGACGTCGACCAACCCGATCGCGTCGATCTTCGCCTGGACCCGGGGCCTGGCCCACCGCGGCAAGCTGGACGGCACCCCGGAGGTGACCAACTTCGCGAACACGCTGGAGCAGGTCATCATCGAGACCGTCGAGGGCGGCGCGATGACCAAGGACCTCGCGCTGCTGATCTCGCGGGACGCGCCGTGGCAGACCACCGAGGAGTTCATGAACACCCTCGACACCAACCTGGCCCGCCGGCTCGGCGCCTGATCGCCGCAAATCGGGCGGGCGCCCGGAACCTGGTCCGGCTCCACTCGTTTGACCAGGTGAAACAGCAGAAGAATCCCGCCTGAAGTCCCTTCCCAACAGAGCCGGGCCGCGGGCGGGGCGCGGGGGGTGTGGGGCGTGG
>NZ_JBFAOU010000286.1:0-6232 GCF_040675365.1 Catellatospora sp. NPDC049609
ATGCCGTTGCGGCCGTGCACGTTCTTGAAGTAGTCGAACGTCTTGGCCGCGCCGAAGTGCGCGTCCACGCCGGCCGACTGCCGGTTGGACTGCGCGCCGTTACCCCACACGTTGTCCGCGTCGGTGAAGTTGGTGCAGGTCGAGGTGCCCTGGTTCATGTCGCAGGTGCGGCCGTTGCCGTGCGACGGGTCGATCATCGTGTACGTCGAGCCCGACAGTGTCGTGTCGACGGTGACGGTGCCGGAGTACACGCTGTTGCCGGTGCCGTTCACGTGCTTGACCTCGTCGAACGAGCCGAGGAACGCCCCGGTCGCGGCGTCGGTGATGACGTGCAGCTCGGACGGGGTCTGTCCGTCCGGGCGCATGCCGGTGACGACGGTCTCCCAGGCCAGCCGGCCCTTGCCGCTGCTGGCGTCGACGAACAGCTCGGGCGTGCCGACCGTGCCGACGGTGCCGCTGAAGCGGGCGCGGGCGGCCTGGGCGGCCTTGGCGGCGGTGACCTTCGGGGTGGTCGCCAGGGTCAGCGGGGCCTCCAGGCCGACCGACGATCCCTTGTAGACGCCGTTGGCGCCGGTGTGCACGACGAAGTCGCCGCCGTACACGCGCAGGCCCTGGTACGTGCGGGCGTAGCGCACGTGGGTGCCGCTGCTGTCGCTGATGGTGCGGTCGATGCGGTAGGCGTCGCCCGCGGCGGCGCGCACGTCCGACGGGTGCTCCGCGAGGGCGCGCTCCGCGGCCGCGACGCCGACGGGCGTCGCGCCCTGCGGGGCCGCGTTGCCGGATGTCGGCGACACCGACAGCATGGCGCCCACGAGTAGGGCGACGCTGCCGGCAGCGAGGGTTCTTTTCACGAGTCCTCCCCGACTCAGTGGAGTGTGGCGGTAGCCACTGAGGCCTATGTATATAGAAGCGGGGAGAACTTTGGAAGTGGTCGACATCCCTCGGTGTCGATGAAAGAACATTCGTGAGTGCAGCTTGAGGTGCCCTTTCGGCGCGCCGTCGCGCTCCCAACTGATCGACTTCTCTCGATCGTGTGACGTTCTGTCGGAAAAGTGACCTTGGCGGAGCGGGATTGTAGAGAAAGCTTTCTAAAGCTATCGTTAGAATATGCACGAGCGTCCCACCATCGCCCTCAACGACCCCGTCGCCCTGCGCGCGTACGCGCACCCGCTGCGCATGTCCCTGGTCGGGCTGCTGCGGCGGGAGGGCCCGCTCACCGCCACCCAGGCCGCGGCCGTGCTGGGGGAGAGCGTGCCGAGCTGCTCCTTCCACCTGCGCCAGCTCGCCAAGTACGGCCTGGTCGAACGGGCCGAGGGAGCCGACGCGCGAGAGAAGCCGTGGCGGGCCACGGCCCTGTCCACCACCTGGGGTGCCGACGACGGCGACGCCGAGGCCCAGGCCGCCGTCGACCACCTCGACGCGGTGCTCATCCGCCGCCTCTACGACCGCGCCATGGGCTGGCTCGCCCGCCGCGCCGCCGACGGGCCGCGGTGGCGGTCCGTCACAGGTCCTGGTGACGACTTCGCCCACCTCACCCCCGAGGAGCTGGGCGAGCTGTCCCGGCGCATCGACGCGCTGTTCGACGAGTACCGCCCGCGTCAGCACGACCCGTCACTGCGCCCGGCCGGTGCCCGCGCGGTCCACTTCGGCTACTACGTGACGACCTTCGAACAGCCCTGACCCCGGAGGCCACCCCCATGACCGCCACCGCCACCCCCGCCACCCGCGGCTGGCTGCCCCCGCTGCTGCGGCAGACGCCGTTTCGCCGGTACTGGACCGGGCAGAGCGTCTCGCTGCTCGGCGACCAGATCACCGAGCTGGCCCTGCCGCTGTTCGCGGTGCTCGTCGCGGCCGCCGGGCCGGCCGAGATGGGCTACCTGACCGCCGCCGCGCTCGTTCCCAACCTGCTGTTCTCGCTGCTGTTCGGTGGCTGGGCCGACCGGCGGCCGTACAAGCGGCAGATCATGGTCGTGGCCGACGTCGCCCGCGCCGTCGCGCTGCTCGCCGTGCCCGCGCTCTACCTGCTCGACGCGCTGCACATGGCGCAGCTCTACGCCGTCGCGTTCATCGTCGGCACGTTCAGCGTGCTGTTCGAGGTCTGCCGCACCACCCTGTTCGTCTCGCTGGTGCCCAAGGCCGACTTCCTGCCGGCCAACGCGCTGCTCAACGGCTCGCGCGCGTTCTCGACGGTGGCCGGGGCGAGCGCCGGCGGCCTGCTGGTGCGGCTGGTCGGCGCGCCGTTCGCGCTGCTGCTCGACGCGCTGTCGTACGCCTTCTCCGCCGTCATGATCGCCAGGGTGGAGGTGGTGGAGCCGACGCCCGTCCCGCGCCGGGGCCTCGGGCTCAAGGAGGGCATGACGTTCATCGCCCGGCACCGGGTCATGCGGGCCGCCGTCAGCGCCAGCACCACCATCAACCTGTTCAACTTCATGTACTCGGCGCTGGTCATCCTGTACGTCACCACCGAGCTGCACATCTCACCCGCGGTGCTCGGCCTCGGGCTCGGGCTGGCCGCCGTGGGCGCGCTGATCGGGGCCGCGGTCGCCCGCCGCGCCGCCGACCGCTTCGGCGTGGGCCCGCTGTACGTCTTCGGGTACGTGATGTTCCCGGCCCCGCTGATCCTCATCCCGCTCGCCGACGGGCCGCACTGGCTGGTGCTGACGATGGTCTTCACCGCCGAGTTCCTGTCCGGCGTCGGCGTCATGCTGCTGGACACCGCGGGCGGGTCGCTGCAGGCCAGCGTCATCCCCGACGAGCTGCGGGCCCGGGTCACCGGCGCCCACCGCACCATCAACTACGGCATCCGCCCCGTCGGCGCGCTCATCGGCGGTGCGCTGGGCACGGCGCTGGGCGTACGCGAGACGCTGTGGATCGCCACCGTCGGGGCGCTCGCGGGTGTGCTGTGGCTGATCGCGTCCCCGATCCCGCGGATGCGCCGGCTGTGAGTCACCCCAGCAGCCGGGTGAGTGCCCGGACCGCCAGGCCGAGCCCGACGCGATCAGCGGCACGCCTTCCCCGGTCCGGGCGCAGGTGGAACCGTTCCAGTTTGTCCGGACCCTGGGACATCATTGTGCATTCAACTAACCGTCTCTAATGTGGACTGCATCCGGGCAAACGACATCCAGTTCTCTACCCTGAGGAGACCTCCATGTCCTCCGCCCGATCGGCTGCGATCACGCTTGCCCTTTTCCGGGTCGTGACCGGCCTGCTGTTCGCCCTGCACGGGGCGAGCTCCCTGTTCGGCGTCTTCGGCGGCAACCGCGGCTCCGGCCAGGCCGTCGAGTTCGCCGCCTGGCCCGGCTGGTGGGCCGCGCTCATCCAGCTCGCCGGCGGCATCCTGGTCATCGTGGGGCTGGCCGCCAGGCCGGCCGCGCTGCTCTGCTCCGGCTCCATGGCGTACGCCTACTTCGTCGTGCACCAGGAGCTGGCGCTGCTGCCGCTGAACAACGGCGGCGAGACCGCCGCGCTGTTCTGCTGGTCGTTCCTCATCATCGCGGTGCTCGGCCCCGGCGCCTTCGCGCTCGACGGCCTGCTGCGCCGCCGCACCGCCCCCGACCGCGGCGAACTCGCTCACGCCGCCTGACCCGACGCCCTTCCCTGCGAGAGGGCAAGATCGCTGTTCGGTGTCAGAAGATGCGGTCTGAGCCGACTTCTTGACACCGAACAGCGATCTTGCCGCTCACCACAAAGCTCAGCGCACGCCGAGCAGGTGCTCCAGCGCGAGCTGGTTGAGCTGGACGAAGGCGCCGCCGCGGGCGGCCTGGGCGTCGACGTCGAAGTCCTCGAACGCCGACCGGTCGGCCAGCAGCTCGGTGTAGCTCTCGCCCTCGCCCAGGGTCGGCACGGCCAGCTCGTGGTAGCGGGCGGCCTCGCGCGCCTCGGCGACCCGCGGGTCGGCCCGGAACGCCGCCGCGCGCTCCTTGAGCAGCAGGTACGTCCGCATGTTGGCGGCCGCCGACGCCCACACGCCGTCGAGGTCCTCGGTGCGCGAGGGCTTGTAGTCGAAGTGGCGCGGGCCGGTGTACGCGCGCCCGCCATCGGCGCCGCCGAACTCCAGCAGCTCCACCAGGAAGAACGAGTTCACGATGTCGCCGTGGCCGAACACCAGGTCCTGGTCGTACTTGATGCCGCGCTGGCCGTTGAGGTCGATGTGGAACAGCTTGCCGTGCCACAGCGCCTGCGCGATGCCGTGCAGGAAGTTCAGGCCGGCCATCTGCTCGTGCCCGACCTCGGGGTTGAGGCCGACCATGTCCTTGTGCTGCAGGGACTCGATGAACGCGAGCGCGTGGCCGATGGTGGGCAGCAGGATGTCCCCGCGGGGCTCGTTCGGCTTGGGCTCCAGCGCGAACTTCAGCCCGTAGCCCCGGTCGATCGAGTACTGCGCGAGCATGTCCAGGCCCTCGCGGTAGCGCTCCAGCGCGGTGCGCACGTCCTTGGAGCCGTCGTACTCGGTGCCCTCGCGGCCGCCCCAGAGCACGTAGGTCTGCGCGCCAAGCTCGGCGGCGAGGTCCATGTTGCGCATGACCTTGCGCAGCGCGTACCGCCGCACGGCGCGGTCGTTGCTGGTGAAGCCGCCGTCCTTGAAGACCGGGTGGGTGAACAGGTTGGTGGTGGCCATCGGCACGACCAGGCCGGTCTCGGCGAGCGCCGCCTGGAACCGCTTGATGAGGCGCTCGCGCTCGCTGTCGTCGGACCCGAACGGGATCAGGTCGTCGTCGTGGAACGTCACGCCGTAGGCGCCCAGCTCGGCGAGGCGGTGCACGGTCTCGACGGGGTCGATCGCGTCGCGGGTAGCCTCGCCGAACGGGTCGCGCCCTGGCCAGCCCACGGTCCAGAGGCCGAACGTGAACTTGTCCGCCGCAGTCGGCTGCGTCATGTCATCTCCCTGAAATCTTGTTTGTTCAGCCATTGAACTTATAGGGTGTGGCATTGTCAAGACCATGCCCGCCCGCCCGCCGCGCCGTGACGATCCGGTGCGTCAACGCAGCCTGCGCGAGCACAACCTCGCGCTGGTGCTGCGCCAGGTCACCGCCGCGCCGCTGCCGCCGTCCCGCGCGGAGATCGCCGCGGCCACCGGGCTGACCAGGGCCACCGTCTCTACGATCGTCGACGAGCTGATCGCCGGGGGACTCGTCGCCGAAGTCCGGCCGGTGTCGCGCTCCGGCGTCGGCCGCCCCGGCACCGGGATCGTGCCCGCCGGCACCGGCCCCGCCGGGCTCGGCATGGAGGTCAACGTCGACTACCTGGCGGTGTGCGCGGTCGACCTGACCGGCGCGGTGCGCCATCGCGAGCTGCGCCACCTCGACCAGCGCGAACGCACCCCGGCACAGACCTGGCGGGCGCTGGCCGGGCTCGCCGACCGCGCCGTCGCGGCCGTCGCGGAGCTCGGGCTGACCCCGGCGGGTGCGGTGATGGCCGTGCCGGGCCTGATCGAGGCGGACACCATCCGGGTCGCGCCGAACCTCGGCTGGCAGCAGGTCGCCCTGCCCGGCCCGGCGGACTTCCCGGCCCTGCGCGGCCTGGACCTCGACGTCGGCAACGAGGCGACGCTCGCGGCGCTGGGGGAGCGGCACGCCACCGGGCTGCGCAGCTTCCTCTACGTCTCCGGCGAGATCGGCATCGGCGGCGGCATCGTGCTCGACGGCGAGCTGTTCGGCGGCTCGCACGGCTGGGCGGGCGAGATCGGCCACGTCACCATCGACCCCCAGGGCCCGCCGTGCCACTGCGGCGCGCGCGGCTGCCTGGAGCAGTACGCCGGCGAGGAGGCGATCCGGGCCGCGGCCGGCCTGGCCGCCGACGGGGACCGCCAGGCGCCTGCCGACCCGGCCGAGGGCTCCCGGGCGGGCCGCGCACCGCTGGCCGAGCTGACCGACGGCGCCCGGGCGGGCCGCGCGCCCGTCCTGGCCGCGCTGGAGCGGGCCGGCACGGCGCTCGGGGTGGCCCTGTCCGGCGCGGTGAACCTGCTCGACATCGCCACCGTCGTGCTGGGCGGCCACTACGCCGAGCTGATCGACTGGCTGCGCCCGGCCATCGAGCGGGAACTCTCCCGCCGGGTGATCACCGCGGCCTGGTCCCCGGTGGAGGTCCGCCCGTCCGCGCTCGGCGCCGACGCGGCGATGGTCGGCGCCGCCCGCGCCGTCGTCCAGCACATCCTCGACGACCCCGCCCGCTTCCTCACCACCCGCGCCCGCCCAGCCAGCGGCACCGGCACCGCCGCGCCGAGCACCCTTCC
>NZ_JBFAOU010000287.1:0-6227 GCF_040675365.1 Catellatospora sp. NPDC049609
CTGGCGGGCCTGGTCTACTCCGGTGAGTCCGGCGGCCTGAACGAGGCCACCAGCGACATCTTCGGCAACATGGTGGAGTTCTACGCCGCCGCGCCCAGCGACCCGGGCGACTACCAGGTCGGCGAGAAGATCAACATCAACGGCAACGGGACCCCGCTGCGTTACATGTACAACCCGACCCTGGACGGCTCGTCGCACGGCTGCTGGTCGACCAGCACCAACAGCGTGGACGTGCACTACTCGTCGGGTCCGGGCAACCACTTCTTCTTCAACCTGGCCGAGGGCACCGGCGCCACCGCGTACGGCACCAGCCCGGTCTGCGGTTCGGCTCCGGCCGTGACCGGCATCGGCCGCGCCAAGGCGGAGAAGATCTGGTACCGGGCGCTGGACGTGTACTTCACCTCCAGCACCCGCTACGTGCTGACCAGCAACCCGGCCAACACGGCCCGCGCCTACACGCTGCGTGCCGCGACCGACCTGTACGGCCAGTGCTCCCTGGAGTACAAGACCGTCCAGGCCGCCTGGACCGCGGTCAACGTGGCCGGCAGCGACGCCGCCTGCCCGACCGGCAACGACTTCTCGCTGGCCGCCGCGCCGGCGTCGGGTTCGGTCAACCCGGGCAGCTCGGTGAGCAGCACCATCACCGCCACCCTCACCAACGGCAGCGCGCAGACGGTCAACCTGACCGCCTCCGGCCTGCCGTCGGGCGCCACCGCGTCGTTCAGCCCGTCCTCGATCTCGTCGAACGGCGGCACCTCGACGCTGAGCATCGCGACCAGCGCGTCCACCCCGGCGGGCACGTACGCGGTGACCATCACCGGGACCGGGGCGAGCTCGACCCGGACCGCGACCTACTCGCTGACGGTCAACGGGGCGCCGGGCTGTACCGGCACCAACCCCACCGACGTCGCCATCCCGGACAACACCACGGTGAACAGCACCATCACCATCGCCGGCTGCAACCGCAACGCGTCGGCCACCAGCTCGGTCTCGGTGACGATCTACCACACCTACAAGGGTGACCTGGTCGTCGATCTGATCGCGCCGGACGGTTCGGTGTACAACCTGCACAACCGGACCGGCAGCAGCACCGACAACATCATCGCGACCTTCAGCCGCAACCTGTCCACCGAGGCCGCCAACGGCACCTGGACCCTGCGGGTCCGTGACGCCGCCACGGCCGACACGGGACGGATCGACACCTGGTCACTGACCCTCTGACCTGATCCTCCCCAGAAAGGGGGCGTCACCCGCGACCCGGGTGGCGCCCCCGCCGCGTCAGGCCGGCCGCGGCGAGATGGTGACGTGCTCGCTGCCCGTGCCGCCGGCCAGCCGCCGCCGCAGCGAGGCGGCGATGCGCACGGCCTGCCGCTTGGCCTGCTCGGCGAGCGGGCCGGCGTGCCGCTCGTCCACGGTGTCGTGCCACAGCCGCAGCCAGCGGTCGAAGTGGCGGCGCTCCAGCGTGGCGCGGCGGCTCAGCGCGACATGCGGCGTCAGCGCGTTGCGGCGGTAGGTGCCCGCGCGCAGCAGCACCGACTCCCAGAAGTCGCACATGATCGGCAGGTGCGCCGTCAGGTCGAGCCGGGCCACGTCGACGAAGATCGGGCCGAGCAGCTCGTCGGCGTACACCCGGGTGTAGAAGTCGGTCACCAGCGCGGTGATGTCGGCGCGGTCGGCGATGTCGGTACGCACGCGGCCCTCCTTTTTTACTACCGCCATCGTATATATTCGGAGGGTGGGCGACGCTATGACATTCGGCGCACTCGCGGTGCCCAGCCGCCGCCGGGTGCTCGACGCCCTGCGCGCCGCCGGGACGCCCCGGGACGCCGTGGCGCTCGGGCAGGCCACGGGGCTGCACCCGAACACCGTCCGTTTCCACCTCCGGGTCCTGATCGAGGCGGGCTACGTCGCCGAGTCCCGGCAGTCCGGCGGCGGCCGCGGCCGCCCGCAGGCGGTGTACGCCTGCGTGACGCCCGCCACCGGGGAGGGCGGCTACGCCCTGCTGGCGGAGCTGCTGGCGAGCCGCCTGGACGACGCGCGCGGCGCCGAGCTGGCCCGCAGTGCCGGCGAGCGCTGGCTGCGGGGCCCCGTCGCGGCGACCGAGCCCCCGACGGAGTCCCCCGGGACCGCGCTCGCGGGGGAGTCCGCGTCGAGCGCGCCCGTGGCGGAGCCCGCGGGGACCGCGCCCGAGGTGGACTCCGCGGGGAGCGCACGCACGGCGGCCGCGGCGACCCTGCCGCCGCCCGGCTCGCTCGACGAGGCGGCCGCGCGGGCGACGGCGCTGTTCACCGAGCTGGGCTTCGACCCGGCGCGCACGCCGGACCCCGGTGCCGCCCGCATCGAGCTGCGCGCCTGCCCGTTCCTCGACCTGGCCCGCAGGCATCCGGCCGTCGTCTGCGGCGTACACCTCGGCCTGCTGCGCGGCACGCTCGCGGGCGGTGCCGCCGGTTCGGCCGACCGGCAGGCGGAGTCCGGAGTCGTCGACGAGGTGACCGAGGGCGGCCCGGCGGGAGCGTTCGAGGCGGAGCTGTTCCCGTTCGCGCGGCCGGGAGTGTGCGTCGCCGAGATCAGGCTCGCTGCGGCAGCGCGCGGGGCAGTGCGGTGAGCAGGGTCAGGCTGGTCGGGCAGGTGGCGGTGCCGTTCGTGTGGTTCGGCATGGTCGCCGCGATCTCGCTGCTGGAGGCGCCGCTGAAGTTCCGCGCCCCGGGCATCACCACCGCCCTCGGGCTGGGCATCGGCCGGCTGGTCTTCGGCGCGCTGAACGCCGTCGAGTTCGTGCTGCTGGTGCTGCTGACCCTGGCGCTGCTCGGCACGGCGGCCGGGCGGCTGCGCTGGTGGCTCACCGGCGGGCTGTGGGTGCTGCTGGCGACCCAGGCGCTGGTGCTGCGCCCGCTGCTCGACGAGCGGGCCCAGGTGATCATCGACGGCGGCGTCCCACCGGAGTCCTCCCTGCACCTGCTCTACATCGCGCTGGAGGGCGGGAAGCTGGTCGTGCTGCCGCTGCTGGGGGTCGGCCTGCTGCTGCGCGCCGTGACGAGGGGTCCGGCACGCGAGTTGCGAAACCCGTAGCCGGCGGGGCCGCCAGTCACCGTCCGCGCGGGCCGGGCGTTGACCATGACGATGCCCGGCGGGCCGCCGGGGACGTGACATGGGCAGCCGGGCTCACCGGTGCCGGGGCGGGTAGGCGTTCCGGGACCGGTGGGCGCCGGTGCGGCGCAACGGGGGACGGCATGACCACCATCGGATTCATCGGCAGTGGCAACATCGGCGGCACGGTCGCCCGGCTGGCCGTCGCGGCCGGGTACGACGTCGTGCTGAGCAACTCGCGGGGGCCGCAGACGCTCACCGACCTGGTGTCCGAGCTCGGCCCGCGGGCCCGCGCCGGCACCGTCGAGGAGGCCGCCGCCGCCGGAGACCTGGTGCTGGTCAGCGTGCCGCTGCGGGCGTACGCCAGCATCCCGGCCGCGCCGCTGGCCGGCAAGGTCGTGATGGACACCAACAACTACTACCCGGAGCGCGACGGGCGGATCGACGTGCTCGACGACGGCAGCACCACCAGCAGCGAGCTGCTGCAGCGGCACCTGGCCGGGGCGCGGGTGGTGAAGGTGTTCAACAACATCTACTTCAAGCACCTGGGCTCGCTGGCCCGGCCCGCCGGTGCCGCCGACCGCTCTGCGCTGGTCGTGTCCGGCGACGACCCCGAGGCGAAGGCGGCCGTGCTGTCCTTCCTCGACGCGATCGGCTACGACGGCGTCGACGCCGGGCCGCTGGGCACGGGCGGGCGCCGGCACCAGCCGGACACGGCCGCGTACGGGGCGCCGTACGGCTCGTTCAGCGACGAGGCGGGCACGCCCGCCTCCGCCGCCACGGTGCGCGCCGCGCTGGGGGCCTGACCGGAAACCGCGGTGCGGGCAGGTCGGCGCGCGTGGCACGATCGGCGGCATGCCCGCACCCCAAGGATTCGACTACGCCGTACGCGGCGACGGCACGGTGGCCGTGTCGCACCGCCGTGCCGTGGTGACGCTGCTGCGCGGCGACCGCGCGGCCCGGTTCCTGGCCGAGGTGGAGGCCGGTGACCCGCAGGAGGTCATGGCCCGCTGGACGGGCAACTACCGGCACGGCAACGAGCGCACGGCCCGCAACCACCCGCGCAACGCGGGCCGCTGAGCCCGCCCCGGCACACCGCCCCGGCACCCATCACCTCAGCCACGCCCCGCTCGCGGCGCCGCCCTGACCGAGCCGCGCCGCGCCCGCCGGGCCGCCCCTTTTTTCATAGACGTTGGCCTATCTGGATGACTTCGATCAACGAAAAGTCATCCAGATAGGCCAACGTCTACATCAGGGGCGGGGTCCGGATCAGGGGCGGGGTCCGGCCGGGGCGGTGGCCGGGGAGTCGGTGGTGGGGGTGGCCGACGCGGTGGCGGGGATGGGCTGGTCGGGGATGGCGGCCGGGGTCGTGCGGCGGCGGGCGAGGGGCACCGCGAGCGCGGCGAGGCCGAGCACGATCAGCGGGAGCGCCGTGGTCGCCTTCATCGCGGTGGTGAAGCCCTGCTGGAAGGTGGTGTGGGCCAGCTCGGTGACCGCGCCGAGCGTGCCCGGGGGCAGGTGCGCGCCGCTCTGGCCGGCGCCGACCTCCATGCCGCCGGTGCCCGCGTTGGCGAAGGCCTCGGTGAACCGTTCGCGTACGCCCTCGGGCAGCGCGGCGGCGTTGGTCCGGGCCTGGGCGGCGAGCGCGGTGGCGAGCTGCGCCTGCAGCAGCGCGCCGACGGCGGCCGCGCCGATGACCGCGCCGAGCTGGCGGGTGGTGTTGATGACGCCGGAGGCGGCGCCGGCCAGCCGCGGCTCGATGTCGCGCATGGCGATGGTCTGCAGCGGGGCGAAGACGAAGCCGAGGCCGAGGCCCGCGACCAGCAGGCCCGGCATCAGGTCGCCGCGGTCCGAGCCGGCCTGCGCGGTGAGGATGACGGCGGTCAGGCCGCCGGTCCACAGGGTCATGCCGCCGAACAGCGCCCACCGCCCGTACGGGCCGTCGGACAGGCGGCCCGCCAGGGGCGCGAACAGCATCGTCATCAGCGACATCGGCGCCGTGGTGAGGCCGGCCTGCAGCGCGCTGAGCCCGAGCACCGACTGCAGGTAGATGGTGAGCGGCACGAACAGGCCGAGCATGCCGAAGGCGACCGCGGCGACGACGAGGTTCATCACCGTGAAGTTGCGGTCGGCGAACAGCCGCAGCGGGATGAGCGGCTCGTGGTCGCGGCGGGCGTGCAGCTGCCAGACGAACACGGCCAGCACCAGCACGCCGGCGGCGATGACCATGGGGATGGTGACCGGGCCCCAGACCGGGCCCCAGTCGTGCGACTGGCCCTCGATCAGGCCGAAGCAGACCAGGAAGAGGCCGAGCGTGACCAGGCCGGTGCCGAGCAGGTCGAGCCGGTGGCGGCGGTGGAAGCGCAGGTCCGGCATGTACACCGCGGCCATGGCCAGGGCGAGCACGCCCACCGGCACGTTGACGTAGAAGATCCAGCGCCAGCCCCAGCCGGACACCAGCCAGCCGCCCAGCGTGGGCCCGGCGACGGTGGCGAGCCCGGCGACGGCGCCCCAGACGCCGAACGCCGCGCCGCGCCGCTCGGCCGGGAAGATCGTGGTGATCACGGCGAGGGTCTGCGGGGTCAGCAGCGCGCCGCCCACGCCCTGCGCGACGCGGAACGCCACCAGCTGCTCCGGGCTGCGGGCCAGGGCGCAGGCGACCGACGCCAGCGTGAACACCACCAGGCCGAGCATGAACAGCCGCTTGGGCCCGTGGATGTCACCGAGCCGTCCCGCGGTGATCAGCAGCACCGCGTACACCAGGATGTAGGAGTTGAGGATCCACAGGATCTCGTCGAGGGACGCGCCCAGGTCGTCGATCAGGTCCGGGATCGCGATGTTCACGATCGTGGTATCCAGCAGGATCATGAAGAAGCCGAGGCACAGTACGAACAGGACGAGCCACGGATTGGTCCGGCGGCCGGCCGTCTCCGGTGCTCCGCTCGCGTCGGGGGTGGTCACGGCGGGTCTCCTTGCTCGGCGGCGGCGCAGACGTCCGCCGAGCATAGTCCTCCGGCGATGGATCGCCGGGTAACCGGCACTCCGGGCCCGGCACGCTCAGCGGTGCCCGTGCCGGGGCGGGCCCCCGGCGACCAGGACCCGGCCGACGGGCCCGTGCAGGTCCTCCAGCACGGCCCTGG
>NZ_JBFAOU010000288.1:0-6219 GCF_040675365.1 Catellatospora sp. NPDC049609
CTTCCGATCTCCAGCGAGTCGCGCTCGCCGTAGCGCTCCAGCAGGCCGCGCACCTTGACCTCGTCGGCGGGCGCGAGACAACTTCTGGGTTGTCGCGACAACCCAGAAGTTGACACGCGGGCAGGCAGGGCGGGCCGGGCTGGCGCGTGCCAGCGCGGACGTGGCGCTGCGCGTGCTCGTGCCGGGTCGCCGAAGGCGGCATGTCCCGGCCCGGCGGCCGCCGGCGGCGCAGCGCCGGAATCGAACAGCCGGGAGTCGGACACCCGGGGCGCGGTCTCAGGCGCGGTCGCGGCGGAGGCGGGCGTAGGCGGCAAGGGCCACGGCCGACCACAGGGCCGCCTGGGCGGCGAGCCAGAGGCCGGTCGCGGTCGAGCCGCCGGAGGTGGTGAACCGGGCGGTGGCCATCAGCGGCGGGACCAGCCACGGCGCCGGGGAGCCCTGCAGGCCCAGCACGATCGCCAGCACCGAGCCGCTGACCAGCACGGCCACGCCGTTGCCCGCGGTGCGGGTGACCGCGCGGCAGGCCAGCCCGCCCAGCGCGAGCGCCGGGGCCAGCGCCAGCAGGTGTGCGCCGAGTCCGATGGCGACACCGCTCAGGTCGCCCTCGACGCCCTGCAGCACCCACGGCACGACCATGGCGACGGCGATCGTGCCCAGCCCGGCGACGGCCGCGGCGAGCAGCCCCGACACGATCTCGCGCCACGCCGCGCCGCTCGCGACGCGGGCCAGCCGCCGCTGCACGTCGGGCTCCACGTCGAGCAGGATCTTCGTCTGCCAGGCCAGCACGGGGAACAGGATCAGGGCGGAGACGCCGTACGCCTCGCCGGCCTCGGCCTTGCCGCCGCCGTAGAGGATCGACAGCGCCGCCAGGGCCGCGATCAGGGGCGCGACGGCCCGGCCGGTGCGGACAAAGCCGCGCAGGCGCATCCCGGTCAGTGCGCTCACGAGCCGACCTCCTCGCGTACCCGGAGCACGTGGTGGCCCTGTTCGCGCAGGCGCGCGACGGCGCCCGCGACGTCCGCGGCGCTGACCGCGACCTCCACCACGCAGTGCTGCGCGGCGTCGGCGGGCTCGACCGCCAGCCGCCCGTCGGCGACCGTCCAGCGGGCGGCGCCGGGCAGCCGCACCGTCTCGCCGCGATGATCGCTGACCAGCACGGACCCGCCGGCGGCGGCGACCTCCAGCACGATCTCGGGCACTAGGTCGCGGGTCGCGGCGTCGAGGCCCTCCCACGGCTCGTCGAGGATCAGCAGGCCCGGCGGGGCGACCAGCGCCTGCGCCAGGCCGACCTTCTGCGCGGTGCCCTTGGACAGCTCGGCCAGCTTCACGTCGCGGAATCCGCCTATCCCGAGCCGGTCGGTCCAGCCGTCCACGGCCCGCCGGGCGGCGGCCGCGCCGAGTCCGTGGACCGCGGCCATGGCACGCAGGTATGCGTTCACCGTGAACGGCTGGTCGGCGGGGAAGCGTTCGGGCACCCAGCCGACGGCGGCGGGGCGGTCGCTCACCCGGCCCCGGACGGGGCGCAGCACCCCGGCGATGAGCTGCAGCAACGTGGACTTGCCGGCGCCGTTGCGGCCCAGCACGACCGCGATCTCACCGGGCCTGAGCTCGGCCGAGACCTCCCGCAGCACCCAGGGTCCGCCGCGGCGGTAGCGCAGCCACACGTCGTCGAGATGCACCGGGCGATTGTGCCACCGGTGCGGCCGTGCCGTCTGCGGCCGATCTCCGGGCGGCGCCCCGGCGACACCCACGGCGGCATAAAATCGACCGTCCGTGCAAGTCGGTCATCGAGCTCGGAGCAGCGCATGGAACTGGGCGTGCACCTGGTCAACTTCACGTACCCGGGCGGCGTCGCGGCGATCGCCCCGACCCTGGCCGCCGCCGGGCGTGCGGCCGAGGAGGCGGGGATCGACAACCTGTCGGTCATGGACCACTACCTCCAGATGGAGGGCGCGGGCCTGGGCGAGCCCGACGCGCCGATGCTGGAGGGGTACACCACGCTCGGCTTCCTCGCCGCGCACACCAGCACGGTCCAGCTGCAGTTGCTGGTCACCGGGGTCACCTACCGGCATCCCGGGCTGCTCGCGAAGATCGTGTCCACGCTGGACGTGCTCTCGGGCGGCCGGGCCGTGCTCGGCATCGGCGCCGCCTGGTACGAGGGCGAGCACGCCGCGTACGGGGTGCCGTTTCCGCCGGTGGCGGAGCGGTTCGAGCGGCTGGAGGAGGCGCTGCGCATCGTACGGCAGATGTGGAGCCCGGACGACGGCCCGTTCCAGGGGCGGCACTACCAGCTCGCCGCGACGGTGAACTCGCCGCAGCCGACGGCCGACCCGCATCCGCCGATCATGATCGGCGGCGGGGGCGAGAAGAAGACCCTGCGGCTGGTGGCGAAGTACGCCGACGCCTGCAACCTGTTCGCCGGGCCGCAGGTCGGGCCGGAGCAGGTCAAGGCGAAGCTCGACATCCTGGCCCGGCACTGCGAGCGTGAGGGCACCGACTACGGCCGCATCCGCAAGACGGTCACCTGGACTGACGCGATCACGCCCGACGCGGCGGGTGGGGCCGAGCTGGCGGAGCGGCTCGCGCCGTTCGCGGCGCTCGGGGTGAGCGCGGTGCACCTGATGCCGGCGATGGCCGAGCCGGTGGCGTTCCTGCGCGGCGTCGGCGAGCACGTGGTCGGACCGGTGCACGCGCTCTGATCCGGGCGCGGGCACCCGCCCGGCCGCGACGGTTGCGGCTCAGCGCAGGCCGAGCAGCTCCGGCACCTGCGCCATGGCGGTGACGACCCGGTCCGCACCGGCGGCGCGCAGCGTGTCGGGGGCGGCCAGGGCCGCGTACCCGATGACGGTCATGCCCGCGGCCTTGCCGCCGCGTACGCCGAACGGGCTGTCCTCCAGCAGCACGCAGTGCGCCGGGTCGGCGCCGATGCGGTCGGCGGCCAGCAGGAACAGATCCGGCGCGGGCTTGCCACGCGCCACCAGGGACGCGCTGTAGGTGTGCGCGCCGAAGTAGGCGTCCAGCCCGGTCACGGCGAGCCGGAACGCGATCTCATGCGGCGTGCCGCTGGACGCCACGCACACCGGCACCGCCGCGTCGCGCAGCAGTTCGAGCAGGTCGCGTACGCCCTCGATCGCGACGAGCTCGTCGCGCTGGCGGGTGAGCACGCGGCGCTCGTACTCGGCGGGCAGGTCGAAGCCGACCGGGCGGCCCAGCTCGCGCTCGATGTCGGCGACGCACTCCACGGTGGACCGGCCCATGTAGCGGGCGATGCTCTGCTCCAGGGTGGTGGGCAGCCCGGCCTGCGTGGCCAGCTCCGCGAAGACCGCGTTGTTGATCCGTTCCGAGTCGACCAGCACGCCGTCGCAGTCGAACACCACCGCTTTGATCACGGGTACAGGCTGCCACGCCGACACGTGGCGCGCGCAGCGCGGGTGTGATCGCGGTGTCACTAAACGGACAAAAAGGATGTGGTATCGCGGTGGCCCGGTCGATCCACGTGCGGGCGGTGACGCCCTGGTGCCCGTCGCCGCCGAGGCCGCCGAGACGCTGCCGCACTGGTCGCCGCTGCGCCGCTTCGCGGAGTTCGCCGACGCGCCCGGCCCGGCCGACCCGTCCGCCGGGTACGCCGCCGACGCGGTCACCCTGCTGCACCAGGCGTTCCTCGGCCACCGTGACCGGAAGGCGGCCCGCGACGCGCTGGAGAGCGCCTGCTGCATCGGCGTCACCGGGGTGTACACCATGAGCCCCGAGGACCACGGCGGGCTCGCCGCCGACGCGCTCACCGTCGCCACCTCCCGCGCCGGAAGCTGGACCACCCGCCCCGCTCCCGCGCCGTGACCCTGGCCGGCGGGCCGAGGGACAGCCGGGTGTGCCGGCCTCCCGCACAATGACGGCATGTCCCTCGACCCCACCGGCCAAGGCCCGGTCACCGCGGCCGCCCTGGGTTATCAGGCCTGGTTGGAGCGGATGCCGACGCGAGCACGCCTGATGCTCTTCGCGCCGTTCATGCTGATCCTGGCCGGGATCGGGCTCTCCATGACCCGCTATCACGGGTGGCCGCTCGGCCTGACCGCAGTGGTGTTCTACGGGGGCATGTTCGGTGTCCCGCTGTGGCGGCCGCGCGCCACGCGGGAATGGTCGACGCGCCACGTGGCCGGGGACGCGCTCCTCTTCGTCCCGACGGTGTTCTTCGCCGTGCTGTTGGTTCCAGGCAGCTCCGTTCCGGTCGCCGCGGCGGTCGCGGTCGGCGTCGGCGCGGTCGCCGCGCCGCTGATGATCCGGCACCGGCGCAGGCTGGTTGCCCGCTCGCGCGACGCGGACCCGCACGCAGGCGGATCAGGTGCGCTCACGCCCGGCGGGGACCGGACCGACCGGACCGACGGCGATGGGATCGGCGGGGATCGGACCAACGCTGCCGGCGTCGCTCCGGCCGGCCTGGGTTGCCTGCTGTGCCGGGTCGCCGACGCGGATGCGTACTTCCAGCGGCGGCGGGTGTGGGCCGATGCGCACTGGCGGCTGTCCGTGCTGCTGCAGGGACCGGTGGCGGGGTTCGCCCACCTGGAACCGTGGCGGCACATCCCTTACGTCACCGACCTGGACGGGCCGGAGGCGGCGACGCTCGGCTCCGCGCTGGCCCGGGCCACCGCCGCGCTGCGCGAGGCGACCGGCGCGGACAAGGTCTACGTGTACGTGTTCGGCGACCGCGTGCCCCACCTGCACTTCAACCTGGCTCCGCACCACCCGGGCGGACCGCTGGCCGGTGGGCCGGGTCTGCTGCGGCCCGACGCGCAGGCCGTCGCCGTCGCGGACCACGAGTCCGCCGCCGCGGCGGTGGCGCGCATCCTCTCCGCCGGGTAGGCGGCGGCCGGGACCACACCACGGCTGTGGTCGACAACTCCTAGGTTGTCGCGACAACCCAGGAGTTGTCGCGTCGGGGAGAGGCACCCATGGACCCGAGGAGATTTCGTCGATTTCGCGGATCCTCGTCCGGTTTGTTCCGAATGTCGGTACGGTCATGGCAACCCGTTCACGTCCCCTAACAGCGGAGATTCGCCATGCGCCGCCCCATGCGACGTGGTCTCTTATTGCTGACCACGGCAACCGTCCTGATTCTCGGCTGGCCCGGCCCCGGCGCCCAGGCCGCCGCGCACCTCAGCCACCGCAGCGCCGTCGACATCTTCCAGGACGCGGGCATCTCCATCTGGTCCAGCGGGAACTGCTCCCACCGCAACAACCCGAACTGCACCTCGTTCGAGCGGATCCGGCGGAGCACCGTCGACGGCATCCTGACCCTGCACAAGGCCAGCAAATGCGACCTGCGGATCACTGGCGGCACCGAGACCGGTCACGGCTCCGGCACGTACACGCACTGGAACGGCTGGAAGATCGACATCAGCAAGTACGCCTGCATCGGGAAGTACATCAAGCGCTACTTCCGGTACGTCGGCTACATCCGCGGCTGGGGTTACCAGTACAAGGCGCCCTCCGGGAACATCTACACCGACGAGGGCAACCACTGGGACATCCTGTACTACAGCTGCGGCGGCTGCTCCGGCGACGATGACGACGACAACAACCTGTCCCCGTCGCCGGACCCGACCGCGTCGGCAAGCCCGTCGGCAGATCCGAGCACATCGGCGAGCCCGTTGCCGGATCCATCCGGGTCAGCGAACCCGTCGTTGATCCCGTCAGCAGATCCGAACACGTCGGTCAGCCCGTCGCCGGACCCGTCTGCGTCGGCAGATCCGTCTGCCTCGGCCGTTCCCGACGCGTCGACCGGGCCGGATGTGAGGCCGTCGAGGTCGGCGACGCCGTCCGGATCGGCTGAGCCTTTCGCGGCTCCGTCGGGTGAGCCGGTCGTGGCACCGTCCAGCTCAACCGGACCGGTCGTGGCGCCGTCGGAGCCGGGTGACCAGGTCGCGGCACCGTCCGAGCCGGGTGACCCGTATGCGGCACCGTCGGGATCGGCTGGACCGTCGCCGAGCACGCCCGCCGTACCCTCTGGATCCATGGCGAACCCGGGGCTGCAGCCGCCGACGGCGCTGCCGCCACCGCCGGTGGGCGGGCCCGTGCCGCAGCCGACGAAGCTGATGCGCGCGGTCGACCCGGCCCCTGCCACGCCGCCGCCGACCATGGACCCGGCCCGGGTGGACGCGCCGCTCGGCTGACCCGCGACGCGACTCGGGGGCACCGCACCTTCACCGGCCGGTGAAGGTGCGG
>NZ_JBFAOU010000289.1:0-6168 GCF_040675365.1 Catellatospora sp. NPDC049609
GCTCGGCGGCGATCGCGCCCAGCGCGCCGTCGCTGACCGACACCTCGTCGGCGGTCAGGCCCGCCCGGTCGAGCTGCCGGGGCAGCAGGTGGTCGCGGGCGATGGCGACCTTCTCCTGCTCGGTGTAGCCGTCCAGGGTGACCAGCTCCATCCGGTCCAGCAGCGGGCCGGGGATGGTCTCCACCACGTTCGCGGTGGCCAGGAACAGCACATCGGACAGGTCGAGGTCCACCTCGAGGTAGTGGTCGCGGAACGTGTGGTTCTGCGCCGGGTCGAGCACCTCGAGCAGGGCGGCGGCCGGGTCGCCGGCGTACCCCGCGGAGATCTTGTCGACCTCGTCGAGCAGCACCACCGGGTTCATCGAGCCGGCCTCGCGCAGCGCCCGCACCAGGCGGCCGGGCAGCGCGCCGACGTACGTGCGCCGGTGGCCGCGGATCTCCGCCTCGTCGCGTACGCCACCGAGGGAGACCCGGACGAACTTGCGGCCCAGGGCCCGCGCCACGGACTCGCCGAGGCTGGTCTTGCCCACGCCGGGCGGGCCGGCCAGGGCCAGCACCGCGCCGGAGCCGCGCCCGCCGACGACCTGCAGGTTGCGGGCCGCGCGCCGGTTGCGCACCGCGAGGTACTCCAGGATCCGGTCCTTGACGTCGTCGAGGCCGGTGTGGTCCGCGTCGAGCACCGCCTTGGCCGCGGCCAGGTCGGTGTTGTCCTCGGTGCGCGTGTTCCACGGCAGCTCCAGCACCGTGTCCAGCCAGGTGCGGATCCAGCTCGTCTCCGGGGAGGCGTCGCTGGCCCGTTCCAGCTTGCCGACCTCGCGCAGCGCCGCCTCGCGCACCTTCTCGGGCAGGTCGGCGGCCTCGACGCGAGCCCGGTAGTCGGCCGAGCCCTCGGGCTCGTCCTCACCCAGCTCCTTGCGGATCGCGGCGAGCTGCTGGCGCAGCAGGAACTCGCGCTGGGACTTCTCCAGCCCCTCGCGCACCTCGCTGTTGATCTTCTCGGAGACCTCCTGCTCGGCGGCGTGTTCACGCGCCCAGCCGACCAGCAGCTCCAGCCGCGCGGTCACGTCCGGCGAGCCGAGCAGCTCCACCTTCTGCGCCAGCGTCAGCCACGGGGCGTAGCCGGCCGAGTCGGCCAGCTCGCTCAGGTCGGTCATCCGCTCGACCGCGTCGATGATCTGCCACGCGCCGCGCTGCTGCAGCTCGGCGGTGACCAGCGCCTTGTACTCGCGGGCCAGCTCCTTGGCCCGGCCGGCCGGTTCCGGCTCGGTGACCTCGGTCGCCTCGACCCACAGCGCCGCGCCCGGGCCGGGCACGCCGGAGCCGATGCGGGCCCGGGTGACGCCGCGCAGCACGGCGGCACGCTCGCCGCTGGGCAGGCGGCCCACCTTGTCGATCACCGCGGTGACGCCGAACGAGCCGTACTCGCCGTCGAGGCGGGGCACGGCCAGCACGGTCTTGTCCCCGGCCGCCCGTGCCGCGTCGATCGCGGCCTGGGTGTCCGGCTGCAGCGCCACGGCCACCACGTTGCCGGGCAGCAGTACCGCGTCGTCCAGGGGAAGTACGGGGAGAGTGGTCATCTGTGACACCTCTTAACTTGAGTCTGACTGACTCAAGTCCGTGGCCCACCTGGTTGTTCCCTCAACCATTCGGTGTGACCCAGACCACTCCCGGCCCCGCCGATCGTCCGACTTGCCAGGCACATGGGCGTATCCCGCGCCCGCTTTCGCCCAGTTGCCTGGCAAGTCGGGCGATCAACGCCGTACCCGCCGTAACCTCACCGACGGGTCAGCAATTCCCGACCGGGATGTACGGCGGCTTGTCCTGCTCGTCGCGGTACACCGCGCTGACCGGAGCGGTCACCGGGATCGGCGTGGTGAGCGGGTGCGCGAGGGCGCCGGACGGGGCCGCCGCGGTCTGCTGGGCGTGGTCCGCCGCCGCGACCGCCGCGGGAGCGGCCACGCCGGAGACGCCCGCCATGCCGGATACGCCGGGCACGCCGGCGAAGACGCCGCCCGCACCGGCTGCGGCTGCCGCGCCTGCCGCCGACGGCTGGGCCGTCGAGGCCGCCACGAGGACCGGGGCCGCGGCGGGCGTGGGCGTGCTCGGTTCCCGGTCGATCAGGTGGGGGGCCACGAAGTCGGCCGGGTCGGGCGTGCGCTCGAGCCGGGGCCGGGGCGCCAGCAGGCCCAGGATCAGGCCGGTGATCACCGGCAGCACGGCGTACGAGGACGCGACGTCGGTGAAGTAGACGTCGAGCCCGATGTTGAACGCGCCGCCGAGGTACAGGCCCAGGTCGCCGGCGACCGTGACGGCGGCCCAGAGCAGGCCTACCAGCACGCCCTCGGGTCCGGTGGCGGTGGGGCGGCGGTACAGGTACCGGATGGCGAACCCGGACACGAGCCCGACCATGGTGGTCAGCTTGATCGACTCGTACAGCGCCTCGTGCTTGCCCTCGGCGGGCAGCAGGAGCAGCGAGATGGCGACCATGCCGAGCCATACTCCGAGCCCGTAACCGAGCACGCGCGGCGACCTCATGGGCGGTTCCTCCTTGAAAGCGGGGTTTCTACCCTGCTAACCGCGCGAAGCGCGCCGAGGTCGCTGTCACGACGGCGACCGGGGGACGGCCGACCCGTTAAGAAGGGCACCTTCCGCTACGTGTGGCGTTAAGAAGGTGCCCTTCCTTTCGTCAGGGGCGGGTGGCGGCGGTGATGTGGGACAGGGCCTCGGCGTGCGGCATGGGTGGCAGTTGCCGGCCGTCACGCAGGCGGAGTGAGACCTCGCCCGCGGCGGCCTCCCGGGAGCCGATGACGGCCAGGTACGGCAGTCTGCGCTGGGCGGCGGTGCGGATGCGCAGGCCGAGGGAGCCGTCCAGGAGCAGCTCGGTGCGCAGGCCGGCGTGCCGCGCGGCGTCGGCGAAGGCGCGGGCGGCGGCGTCCTGGCCCTCGGCGACCGGGGCGACGGCGAGCTGCACGGGGGCGTACCAGGCCGGGAACGCGCCCTGGTGGACCTCCAGCAGGTGCGCCATCAGGCGTTCCATGCTGCCGACGATGCTGCGGTGCACCATCACCGGACGGGCGGCGCTGCCGTCGCGGTCGGTGTACGACAGGTCGAAGCGCTCCGGCTGCGCGAAGTCGACCTGCACGGTGGCCAGGGTGGACTCACGGCCGGCGAGGTCGCGCACCTGAATGTCGATCTTCGGGCCGTAGAAGGCGGCCTCGCCCGGCGCCTCCTCGAACGGCACCCCGGCCTGCACGAGCGCGTCGCGCAGCAACGACTCGGCGCGGTCCCAGGCCTCGTCCGAGCCGAGGTACGCCGCACCCGGGCCGCGCAGCGACAGCCGGTAGCCGTCGGCGGCGAAGCCCAGCGCCGGGTGGATGCGGGCGCACATGGCCAGGACCAGCGCCACCTCCGCGCCGACCTGGTCGAGCGAGCAGAAGACGTGGGCGTCGTTGAGCGAGATGGCGCGCACCCGGCCGAGCCCGCCGACCACGCCGGAGCGCTCGGCGCGGTACATGCCGCCCAGCTCGGCGATGCGGACGGGCAGCTCGCGGTAGGAGCGGCCGCGCGAGGCGAACACCATCGCGTGGTGCGGGCACAGGCTGGGGCGCAGCATCAGCGCCTCGTCGGCGGGCTCGCCCGGCTCGGCCAGCGGCGGGAACATGTCGTCGGCGAACTTGGCCAGGTGGCCCGACCTGGCGTACATCCGGCGTTTGGCCAGCGGCGGGGAGTAGACGTGCTGGTATCCGGCGAGGCGTTCCTGCTCGCGGACGTACTCCTCGATGGCGTGGCGGGCGGCGGCGCCCGCGGGCAGCCACAGCGGCAGCCCGGCGCCGACCATCGGGTCGGAGTGGTAGATCTCGAGCTCGCGGCCGAGCCGGCGGTGGTCCTTCACGGTGTGCTCCTGGAGTGGTGCGGCACCGGGCACACGGGGGCGGACACGCGTCGGCCCCCGGGGCGTGTGCCCCGGGGCCGACGGTCGACTAAAAGATCAGCAGGTCAACGCGTGCGAGCGCCGGGGAGTCCCGGCGTCGTCGTGGCGTTGGCGTGCTGCTGCATGCCGTAGACGATAGCGCCGCCGCCCGGACGCCGAGCAAGCGATTTCCGTCACCGGGGTAGATTCGGGGGCAGCAGCCGATCTTTCGAGGGGGGCGGCGGTGACGCACTGGTACGAGTCCAGCATCGACCGGCAGATCCGGGAGGCGGCCGAGCGCGGCGAGTTCGACGACCTGCCGGGCGCGGGCAAGCCGCTGCCGGGCGCGGGGGAGACGCTGCCGGAGGACTGGTGGCTGCGCGACCTGGTCCAGCGGGAGAACCTCAGCTCGGCGATCCCGGCGACCCTGCTGCTGCGCCGCGACCTGGAGGACCTGCCCGACACGTTGGTGAAGAAGGCCAGCGAGCAGGCGGTACGCGCGTACGTCGCGGAGCTGAACGCGCGGATCGTGCGGGCGCACCGCGGTGAGCTGGCCGGCCCCGCGGTGGCGCTGTCCCTGATCGACGCCGACGACGTGGTACGCCAGTGGAAGGCGCGACGCGCCCGCTGAGCCCCCGCGGCTACGGGTCGCGCAGCAGGGGGCAGGTCATGCAGTGCCCGCCGCCGCGGCCCTTGCCGATCTCGAAGCCGTCGATCTCGACGACCTCGATGCCCGCGTCGCGGTACTTCTGGTTGCTGAAGACGTTCTTCGAGTACGCCACGACCACGCCGGGCGACAGCGCGACCACGTTGTTGGCGCAGTCCCACTGCTCGCGCTCCTGCTGCGCCTCGTCGCCGCCGGTGGTGACGACCCGCAGGTCCTTCTCGTGGGACAGCCCGATGGCGTGGGCGACCGCGCCGAGGAAGCTGTCCTCCGGCGTTATGTCCAGCGTGCCGGGCTTGTCGCCGGGCCGGATGCTGTACGCCGTGGTGCCGTCGATGACCTTCGGGTAGACGGTGACGGTGTCGCGGTCCATGAACGTGAACACCACGTCCAGGTGCATGAACTGGCGCTTGCGTTCCAGCTGCACCGCGATGACCCGCTCGGCGGCCCCGCGCTGGAACAGCCGTTGCGCGAGGTTCTCGACCATCTGCGCGGTGGTGCGCTCGCTGATGCCGATCAGGACGGTGCGGTTGCCGACCGGCATCACGTCGCCGCCCTCGATCGACGAGCGCCCGAAGGACTGGATGTCGAACTCGTCGTGCTCGTCCTTGCCCGCGTCCGGGTACCAGAAATTGATCTTCTCTTGCCGGAACATCGGGTGGAAGCGGTAGACGGTGCCCAGGTTGACGGTCTCCAGCTGCCGCGCGGGCCAGAACATGGGGTTCAGCGAGACGCCCTCGTAGATCCAGCACGAGGTGTCCCGGGTGAACAGGTGGTTGGGCAGCGGCGGCAGCACGAACTGGGAGCCGACCGTGGTCGCCGCGGTCAGCGAGCGCGTGGTGAGGCCGTCGTCGGCGAACTGCATCAGCTCGGCCCGGGTCACCCCGCCGGTGAGGTGGGTGGCCAGCGTCTTCGGGTCCATGTTCGCCAGCGCCTCGCGCACCGCGTCGACCATCGCCGGGCCCACCGTGTACGGGCTGACGGTGTGCCCGATGACCCACTCGCGGGCCTCGGGCGACTTCAGCGCCTCGGTGAGCAGGTCGTGCAGCAGGAACACCTCGATGTCGCGGGCGCGCAGCTCGGCGACGAACTGGTCGTGCTCCTGCTGCGCGCGCTCCACCCAGAGCACGTCGTCGAAGAGCAGCTCCCCGCGGTTGGAGGGGGTGAGCCGCCGCAGCGCCAGGTCCGGCCGGTGCACCAGCACCTTGCGCAGCCTGCCGACCTCCGAGTGGACTCCGAATCCGGTCATCGCGCGCTCCCGTCCCCGGTCCTCCGCCCCCACCGCCGTCGCTGCCGCTGCCACGAATGCTACGTGCGATTCACGTCCTTCGCGTAGTTTCACTGCTTTGCGAAGGCATCGCGACTGCTCAGCCGACGTCGCGAGGTCCACCGCTGGGCCGGCCCGGCCGCAGGCGGATCGGCGGACCGGCCGGTCAGACCACCACGCGGCGGGCCGCGCCCGACGTTTCTCGGAGACGGCGCTGCGGGCGACCACCCGGAGTTCGGGCGACAACCCAGGAGTTGTCGCGACAACAGCCGTGCCGGGGGCCGGATCATCACCGCATCGAATCCATCCAGCAGCGCACCAACCACAT
>NZ_JBFAOU010000290.1:0-6141 GCF_040675365.1 Catellatospora sp. NPDC049609
GATGACTTTTCTTTGATCGAAGTCATCCAGATAGGCCAACGTCGATACAAAGCGGGCGAGCGAGCGAGCGAGCGAACGAGCGGGCGGGTCAGCGGGCGTTGCGGGCGCGGGCGGGCATCTGCTCCTGGGGGCGCAGCAGCAGGCCGGCCTGGGCGGCGGGCAGGGGGCGGGAGAGCAGGTAGCCCTGGCCGAGGCGGCAGCCCAGGTCGCGCAGGGCGGTGCGCTGCTCCTCGGTCTCGATGCCCTCGGCGATGGCGACCAGCCCGAGCGAGTCGGCGATGGCGAGGATCGCGCGCACGATGCTCAGATCGAGGTGGCCGCCGGTGACGCCGCTGACGAACGACTTGTCGATCTTCAGGATCTCGATCGGCAGGCGCTTGAGGTAGGCCAGGTTCGAGTACGCCGTGCCGAAGTCGTCCAGCACCAGGTGCACCCCGGCCGCGCCGAGGGCGCCGGCGTACTCGGTGACCTCGTGGCGCAGGTAGCTGTGCTCGGTGATCTCCAGCCAGATGTCGGCCGGGTGCAGGCCCGCGGCGCGGATGGTGTCGAGGGTGCGCTCGGCGGCGCGCGGGGAGTGCAGCTGCACGGGCGACAGGTTGACGCTCATGCCGAGGCCGCGGCCCTCGGGCAGCCGGTGCCACTGGGCGAGCTGGCGGCAGGCCTGCTCCAGCACCCACTGCCCGATCTCGACGATCGCGCCGCTCTCCTCGGCGAGCGGGATGAACACGTCGGGCGGCACGTTGCCGTGGTGCGGGTGGGTCCAGCGCAGCAGCGCCTCGAAGGCCACGATGGCGCGCGAGTCGAGCACGAAGATCGGCTGGTACGCCAGGTGCAGCTGGCCGCGGTCGCGGGCGAGCAGCAGCTCGGAACGCAGGTCGAGGCGGTCCCGGGAGCGGTGCGAGGCGTCCTCGTCGAACACCTCGACCTGGCCGCTGCCGCGGGCCTTGGCCACGTACATGGCGGCGTCGGCGTCGCGCAGCATCGCGCTGGGGGTGGTCTTGCCGCGTACGCCGAGCACGCCGCCGATGCTGCAGGAGACGTGCACCTGCTCGCCCCTGACGGCGAACAGGTCGTGCAGGTCACCGCAGATCCGGGCGCCGATCTCGGCGACCTCGGGCAGCCGCCGGATCCGGTCGAGCACGATGACGAACTCGTCGCCGCCGAACCGGGCGAGCAGGTCCTCGGGGCGTACGCTGCGGCGCAGCCGCTCGGCGACCTGCAGCAGCAGCTCGTCGCCGGCCTCGTGGCCGAGCAGGTCGTTGACGGACTTGAAGCCGTCGAGGTCGCAGAAGAGCACCCCGACCCGGGTGGGGTCGTCGGCGTGCAGCGCCTGGTCCAGGTGGGACACCAGCGCGCTGCGGTTGGCCAGGCTGGTGAGCGGGTCGCGGGTGGCGCGCTCGGCGAGCGCGCGGTAGAGCTCGGCGTTGGTCAGCGCGACGCCGAAGTGGTTCGCGAAGATCGTCATGAGCTCGACGGTGCCGCGGGCGAACGGCCGGGCCTGCTCGCGGGCGGCGTAGAGCAGCGCGGTCGGGCCGTCGTCGCGGGAGACGGCGACGCGCAGCGCCTCGGGCAAGCCCGTCTCGCAGGTCGCCAGCTCGTCGGCGGCGGGCTTCGGCCAGCCCGCGACGACCTCGTCGGGCAGGCCGCGGTGCGCCCGCAGCTGGGCGTGGTCGCCCTCGACGGTCACCACCCAGGCGCGGTCGGCGCGGGTGAGCCGGCGCAGCAGCTCGACGGCCTCGTCCAGCAGCGGTGCGACCTCCAGGTGGCGGGTGAGCTGGTGGCCGAAGTGGGCGAGCTGCTCGATGGTCGCGTTGTGCTCGCGCTCCTGCAGCGCCAGCTGCAGCCGCCCCGCCACGGACGACAGGATGCGCAGGTCGGAGACGGCGAACGGCTGTTCGTTGGTGCGGAAGAGGACGAGCAGGGTGTCGGCGTACGGCTCGGCGGACAGCGGGATCCAGGCGGCGGCGCGGATGCCGAGCGTGCTCACCGAGCCGGGCGCGTCGGCGCCGCGTACGCCGCCGCCGACGGCGACCGGTTCGGCGCCGGCCAGCGCGGCGCGGGCCGACTCGCCGACCGCCCAGCCCTCGGTGAACGCGGGATCGCCCTCGGGCAGCCCGCACGAGCCGGTCACCACCAGGCGGTCGCCGGCCAGCCGCGCCATGCAGACCACGTCGGTGAAGAAGACGTCGGACAGCACGGCGAGCAGCTCCTCCATCAGCTCGTCCGGGCCGCCGGGCTGGCCGAGCAGCGCCAGCAGCCGGATGAGCCGGGTGGTGTCGCGGTACGCGTCGCGCGCCGCCTCGGACGCCGCCGCGAGCTGCCGCCTGAGCTGCTCGACCTCGGTCTCGTGGGTCACCGGCGCCCTCACAGCGCGATCGCGGTGAGGGTGGCGTTGTGGTATCCGGCGACCCGGTTGGTCCGGGCGAACTCGCCGTAGGTGTAGAAGCCGAAGGTGGTCACGTCGCCCGCGGCGGCCTGGATCCGGGCCGCCTCGACCGCGCCCTGCTCGGCCAGCACGTCCAGGCGCGCGACGCAGCTGAACGCGAGCAGCACCGTGGCGTCGCGGCCGGCGACCGCCTGCTCGACCACGTCCTCGGTGACGCGCAGCAGGTCCTCGGGGGCACACGCGACGATCTGGACCGGCGCGTACGGCGGCAGCGGCGTGAACGAGCGCAGCTGCCCGTCGGTGTCGATGTACGCACCCCGGATGAGCTTGCCGCCGTCGGGCTCGATGAGGCCGAACGCGTACGCCGACAGGTATCCCGGCGCGGGGCGGACCAGGCCGGGCCGCTCGTGGCCGACGTCGTCGTCGAAGTGCTCGCGGAACACCTCGGCGGCGGGCCGCCCGCCGATCTCCTGGATGACCAGCCCGTCGGACCTGGTGACCAGCAGCGGCAGGCTCACGTCGTGCCAGCCGTGCTCGGCGACGACGGTCAGCGGCTCGGGCGCGGCGATCCACACCGCGCTCGCGCCGCCGTCGGTGTAGATCCGGTCGCCCTCGAAGACGCAGGTGCGCACCAGCAGCCGGTCGTCGCCCGCGCCGCCGCCGACCACCGGCACCGGCGCGCCGACCACCTTGTGCACGCCGTTGAGCAGCTCCTGCTGGTGGCCGGCGAGCCCGGTGGTGAGCAGCAGCACCGCGGCGTGCGGGCCCGGCTCGGGCCCGGCCGCCTCCCGGGCCGCGCGGGCCAGGCGCTGCCCGGCGCCGACCGGGTCGTCGCGGACCCCGGTGACCGAGGCGACGCCGAACCGGTAGGGGCCGGCGGTCAGGGCGAGCACCGAGATCCCGATGCCCGGCGTGATCAGGCGGCCCTCGTGGAACTGGCCGCTCGTCGTGCAGCCGACCAGCGGCGTCGGGCCCGCCACGCCCCGCACGGCGTGCAGCAGGGCGATCAGGTCGTACGAGACGGACGCGTACACGATGAGCAGCGCGGGCGGCTGCCCGGCCAGGCCGTCGAGGGCGGCGCGCACCGCCGCCTGCCCGGCCTCGACCGGGTCGGCGGACTCGCTGTAGCCGACGCCCGCCCGCAGCCGCGTATCCGGCTGCGATGTCACCGTGGCGTGATCGAGCCGCCTCACACAGTGACGATAACGCGGTGGCGGGCCGCCCAGCCAAGGATCATGGCTCACGGCAGCGCGCCGGTCAGGCCCACGATGACCGGGCCGAGCAGGGGCAGGATGACGGCGGAGAAGGCGTACACGATGGTGTAGGACAGCAGCGGGGTGTTGTTGCCCGCCTCCTTCTGCGCCCCGGTCACGGCCGGGGTGCTGCACTGCTGGCCCGCGATGACGCCGGCGACCAGCGGCGCGGGCAGCTTCATGGTCTTCCACGCCACCCACATGCTCAGCAGCGCCGGCACGGCCGTCACCAGCACCGCGACCAGCGGCAGCAGCACGCCGTACCGGCTGATCAGGGTCACCGCGGAGGGGCCCGCGCTGAGCCCCACCGCGCAGACGAAGGTGGCCAGCCCGAACTGGCTGATCATCTGGGCGGCGGCGGGGTGGTACTGGCCGTACGTCGGGCGGCGGGCGCGCAGCCAGCCGCAGAACAGCCCGGTGAACAGGCAGCCGCCGCCCAGGCCGAGCGACAGCGGCACCCCGCCGACCGGCACGGACAGCTGCCCGAGCAGCAGGCCCGCGACGACGCCGAGCGAGATGAAGCTCAGGTCGGCCTTGACCGACGCGTCGACGCGCACGCCCAGCCGCGGCGCGTGCGCGGCGAGGTCGGCCGCCGCCCCGGTCAGCCGCAGCGTGTCGCCGGGGCTGACGTCGGTGTTGGGCTTGACCGGCAGCTCGTGCTCCATCCGGGAGACGCCGGTGATGAAGACGCCGTGCCGGTCGTGGAGCGGGATCTCCTCGTGCAGCCGGGACAGCGTCCAGCCGTGGAAGCGCGGATCGGTGATGACCACGTCCGCGGTCTCCAGCGTCATCGTCCGGCCGCCGCCGTGGCCGAGCGTCTCCGGCCCGACCACGCGCTCGCCGTGCAGCAGCGCCGCCCGGTGGCCGACGATCAGCACGTGGTCGCCGGTGCGCAGCACGGTGTCCGGGCCGTACTCGACGATGTCCTCGCCGCGGCGCAGCCGCTCCACCGCGGCCTCGGCGCCCAGCGCCTGCTCGGCCGCAGCGACGGTCATGCCGTCGGCGGCCGTGACCCGGTAGATGCGCCCCACGAAGCCCGGCAGCGCCGCGACCGACCCCTCCGGGCGGTCGCCGCCGCCCAGCTCGTGCCACAGCCGGGCGGCCTCCTGGCGCACGTTCACCCGCATCAGCAGCGGCACGCCCTGGCCGGCCAGCAGCACGATCGTGATCAGGCTGAAGATGTAGACCACCGAGTACGCCGTGGCGAGGTTGGCCTGCAGCTGGTGGATCTGCGCCGGGGGCAGGCTCAGCGCGCCCAGCGCCTCGGCGGCCGTGCCAAGCGCCGACGACGACGTGGTGCCCCCGGCCAGCAGCCCGGCCGCGGTGCCCCGGTCCAGTCCCATCAGCACGGTGGCCAGGCAGGTCAGCGCGACGAGGGTGACCATCTGGATCGCGGTGAACACGGCGTACCGCAGCGCCCTGCGGTTGAGGCTCGCGAAGAACGACGGCCCGGCCATGTAGCCGAGGGTGAAGATGAACAGCGCGAACGCGACGTTGCGCAGCTCCGGGTCGAGCGTGACGCCCAGCTGGCCGATGACCAGCGCGACGAGCAGCGTGCCCGCGATGCCGCCCAGGGTGATCTTCCAGAAGCGCACCCGGCCGAGCGCGAAGCCCAGCCCGAGGCAGAGGAACAGGGCCAGCCCGGGGGTGCCGCGCAGCAGTTCGGCCAGCCAGTCGAGCACCCCGCACGCTCCACTCTGTCCTGAGGCCTGAGTTCACCTCATATTAGGACAAAGTGTCACCGCCTACGGCATCTCCACCGTCTCCGCCCGCGCGATCTCCGCGAATGCCGCCACCAGGTACGGCTCGAACCGCCGCCCCGACACCCCCAGCAGGTACGCCAGCAGCAGTGGCGCGTGCCAGGCCAGCCGGCGCGGATCGGGCCGGACCGCACCCTCCTCCTGCTGGTGCACGCCCAGCGCCCCGGTCAGCACCACGACCAGGCTGTCCACGTCCAGCTCGGAGGTCCACGACAGGGTGTCGCGCACGCACCGCTCCAGCACGTCCTGCACGTCCTCGCCGGACAGCCCGTCCGGATGCAGATCCTCCAGCAGCGACCGGACCGTGCCGCCCAGCACCACGCCCACCTGCTCGGGGTCGCGCCCGGCCAGCTCGTCGGCCGCCTCGCGCAGCCCCTGCTCGTCGCGTACGCGCGCCGCGTCGACGGCGGCCACCGCCGCCTCCGCGATCGCCCGCGCGGCCGGCGGCAACCGCCGCAGCTCCCCGCTCAGCACCATCCCGGGATCCTCCCACGCCCCCACGACGCCACCCCTCCCGCGCCCCACCCCCGCCGCGCGCCCTCCGCGCCCTCCGCGCGCCTTCGAGGGCGCCTCGTCGTGCGGCAACTCTTAAAGACTCGCTTGATCCGCTCGGCGGCGTCCACCGCCGCAGGACCGGTCCCCGCGTGCGCGACGGCGAAGCCCTCGGCCCGCAGCCGCGCCATCGCCGGGTCGGTCACTCCGAGGTCGCACGGGCTGTGACCCGCTGCGACCTCACTTGTGC
>NZ_JBFAOU010000291.1:0-6121 GCF_040675365.1 Catellatospora sp. NPDC049609
GACCAGTTGGTTGGCGGTGGCCAGTTCGGGGCAGCGGGCCAGTAGGGCGGTCAGCTTTTCGGCGTCGGCGCTGGTGAGGTTGTCGGGGTGTCGGCAGAGCCAGCCGGTGACCTGCCGGACCGTGGGTGGCGTCGCGGGTAGTGGTGGGCGGGTGGCTGCGGGCTGTCCGGCCAAGAACGCCCGCGCCACGGCGTAGCCGCCGGTGTAGCCGAGTTGGATGATCTCCCGGTAAAGGGTGCTGCCCATGCCGTGTCGGGGTGTCCACCGAGACAGGAGATGGGCTTTGAAGGGGTCGAGGAGACTGGGGCGCTGGCGGCGGTGGCCGACGACCATTTCCTGCCAGGTGGCGGCGCGGGCGTAGCGCTGTACGGTGTGTCGTCCCCAGCCGAGGTGCCGGGCGATCTCGCGCAGGCTGTAGCCGCGGCCGAGAAGGTCATGGACGATGGCGTGTTGTTCTCGGCGGCGTTGTGCCATCCGCCCAGTGGGCTTGACGGGACTGTCCGTGAGCGCCTGCCCGGTCTGCGTTGCGGGTTCTGCGAGGCATGCCTTGTGCTGGGCGACGCAGCGTTCGACCGCGGTGGCGAGGTTCTGCCACAGGTGGAACCGGTCGGCGACCTGGACGGCGTCGGGTGCGCCGGTGCGGGCGCCGTCGGCGTAGGAGCTGGAGCGGTCGCGGCAGATCACCTCAGCGCCAGGGTGCGCGGCCAGCCACGTCGCCAACGCCGTCGCGTCGCGGCCGGTGACGAGGTCGATGACCTGCCGGGTCTGGCAGTCGATGAGAACGGTGCCGTAGTGGTGACCGCGTTTGAGGGCGAAGTCGTCGACGCCCAGGACCGTGACTGGGGTCGCGGGTGGGTCGGGGATCGCGCGCACGAGACGAATGAGGGTGCTGCGGCTGACGTCCGCGCCTAGCGTGGCGGCCAGTCGAGCCCCGGCGCGGCCGCACAGCGCCAGCCCGATCGCTTCCAGGAACCGTCGCAGTGACGGCGTGCGGCGGGCGTGGCGGGCGGTCAGCCCGTCGACCTGTTCGACGAACGTACGAGCAGCGCAGCCCACGTCGTCGCAGAAGAATCGCCGTACCCGCACGCAGATTCGCACCCGACGGCCACCGATCGTCACGTCCGACAGGGTCCGCTGGTAGCGGCTGTGGACCCGGCTGCTACGGCAAGCACAGCGGGGACACGCCGCCATGACGGCCTGCGGCTCAGTATGGATACCCAGCCCTGCATCGGTGAGATCGACCCGATACACGGTGACTGCTTCCAGATGCGGCAGAAGATCCTCTAGTCGCAACACGGACGGTCAAGGCACCACATCGGATGAGCGGCCGCAAGCACAAGATCATTCGCGGAAAGTGCGCCAGAACCCCGATCTGACGAACATAATCACATAGCCGACGCGCAGCTCTTGGAGTGCGATTCGGAACTTGGAGTCCTGGCCATATGCCTCGTCTGCGGTCACCCACCTGGCGGGCATCCCGGCCCGCAGTGCCCGTTCGACCACCCGCAGACCCAGAGCTGGCTTGGTCGCGAACGCGACCCGGTCGTCGATGCCAGCCTCCTGGCGCCGCGGCAGGTCCTCGCACCAGCCCCGGGGCAGGTAGAGCTCCCGATCGATCAGCGTCCTGCCGTGCCGACCCGCATAGGCCAGGAACACGCCGAGCTGGCAGTTCTCGGTACGGCCGGCGGTTCCGGAGTACTGGCGTTGAACGCCTGCGGACTTGACGCCCTTCTTCAGAAAGCCTGTCTCGTCGACGATCAGGACGCCGTCAGGGTCGCCGAGGTGCTCACGGACGTAGTCGCGTAGGTCGTCTCGGAACTCGTCCGGGTCCTAGCATGAGCCGTTGAGCAGCCGCTGCATGCCCCACGGTGTCGCTTCGCCGGCGGTCTCGGCGATCGTCCAGCCGTTCTTGCCCGGCGATCGGTGATAGCAGCGCGAGCAGGTACGAGCGGACTCTTCTGCGCGGCTCGGCCCGGTAGAACCTGCCGGCGATGCGTGCCATAAGGTCGTCGAACGAAGCCGTCCAGCCATGAAGATCGTCAAGAGCCACAAGTGCTGGAGTCTACATAGGATGATCACGCCGCCCGAGCGTCGTCCGGACTCATCCTGCTCACCGTCGCCGAGGTCCGCCGTCTCCTGGCACACCTGACCGCCGCCATACCCGCCGCCGATCAAGTCAATCGATGGTCACGATGGCGTCGCGCACACCAGCACATCGCCAAAACATGCCACTACCAGCGAAGACTACGCTTTAGCAAACTGCAACTGGAGTACTAGGAGAGCAATTGGCCGTTGTCATGCCTCCTGATCACCGAATGTGAGCCTGAGCCGGTTACTGCACAAATCCGTCCGCTGAACAGGTTCGGCTCGCCGCCCGCTTTTCACGTAGCAGTGAATGCTCTAGTGCGGTGGGCGAGTTGGCGGAGCGTTGTTAACGCTTTGCCTTCGAGTTGGCGGATACGTTCGCGGGACAGATTAAGCCGTGCGGCGGTCTGGGCAAGACTGAGCGGTTCGTCGATGTCGAGGCCGTAGCGTAGCCGGATGAGCAGTTGCGAGCGCGGATCGAGCCTGTCGATCAACTGCCGGAGGAGGTCGCGTTCCTCGTCGGCTTCCCGTATGTCGGCCGGGCCGGGGGCGTGGTCGTCAACGATGAATTCGCCGAAGGTGGCGCTGCTGTCATCGGTGACGGGCGCGTCGAGGGACACCGTGCTTGCTGACCAGCGGCGCAGATCGGCCACCCGCTGTTCCGTCATGCCGGTGGCGTCGGCGACCTGTGCGCTAGTGGGCTGGTCGCCGACGATGTGCCAGAGTTCGTGTTCGGCTTTGCGCATGCGGTTGATCTGTTCCTGCAAGTCGGCGGGGCGGCGGATACCGAAGCGCTGCGCGTCGATGTTGCGGCCGATGGCTTGGCGAATCCACCAGGTACCATAGGTGGAGAACTTGTAGCCGCGGCGGTAGTCGAACTTTTCGACGGCCCGGTAGAGGCCGAGGTTGCCCTCCTGAATAACGTCAAGCATGTCGACGCCGGCGCGGCGATAGCGGCGGACCACGGACACGACGAGTCGCAGGTTCCCCTCGATAAAGCGGGCCTTTGCGGCGGCCCCTTCGGCGACAATCTGCCTCAGTTCGGAGCGGGTGGCGCCAGCAGGTGGTGGGTCGTGGTCGAGCAGCCATGCCGCGTACAGTCCTGCTTCGATACGTTTGGCCAGATCGATTTCCTCGGCCGCGTCCAACAGCGGGTGCCGTGAGATCTCGGCCAAGTACATTCCGACCAGGTCTCGCTGGCCGAACCCATCGTCCAGCGTACGCTGCGCGTCGACGAACATTGAAATACCGCCTTCCGTCCGGGCTCGTTATGCGGACGCCGCCGCTTGGTCTCCGGGGTGCGTGCCCTGATAACGACGCTCTGCTGCTTCGGCGCCGGTTGTCTCGATCCGGCTGGGCCTCCGTTGCTACAGCGCAAAGACCTCCAGTCCATTGGCCGACCCGACATCTGCGGCCGCGCTGTCCTTGATGCGGAACCGCCCACCTTTCTTTCCGAAATGGCTCAGAGCTGTACCCCGATGCAATACGAGCCCACTATTGCTTCCGCCCGGAGGCTCGTTAGAAAGTTGATAACTGCAGCCCTTGCCCCTATGGCGCACCCCGATTCGCAGAATGCCCCGAAGCGGCGTGCCTGGCACCGCGTTGCCCCCCGGCCACCGCCTGCCCTCAGTCCCCGGCCGTGTCAGGAGGACTCGAGCCCGGTCGGCTGAGCTACAAACGTCGTCGTGGGTCAGGCGTGCACGGGCGTGTGCGGCGGGCGGGGACGGGTCTGACGACGTTCGGTCGGCGTCGGGACGGGCGGGGTGGTTTCCGAGGTCCAGGCCGCAGCCCGGCCACGGGTCTGCTTGGCGTCGTAGAGCGCGGTGTCGGCGCGACGCATCAGCTCGGCGCTGGCCATGCCCGGCGTGTAATCGGCCACGCCGACACTGCATCCGACGGTCAGCTGGAGCCCGCGGGCCTGCTGCGGCCGTGCGACGGCGGCCACGGCATGCTCCAGCAGCGGGAGCGCCCCATCTAATCCGGTAGAGAGGATGATCGCGAATTCGTCGCCGCCGAGACGGGCTACCATCGCTTCGGGCAGGGTTTCTGCCAACCGTGCCGCGGTCGCAGAGAGAACTCGGTCGCCGGTGCCGTGGCCGAGGGTGTCGTTGATCGTCTTGAAGTGGTCCAGGTCGGCCATCGCCAGGCACCAGCCCCCAGTGCCGGCCAGGTCGGCCAGCCGGGCGGTCAGCGCGGCGCGGTTGGGCAGGCCGGTCAGCGCGTCGGTCGCTGCCGCCTGCCGCGCGTTGTGCAACTGAGCGGCGAATTGGCGGCGCTCCCGCCGGGCGCGTACAAAACTGCTGGCCCAGCCAGCCGATGCGGCCAGCGCCAGGCCGGTGGCCATCAGGCTGTTCAGCGTGGCGGTCATGGCATGCTCCCGAAGACTATGGCTCTCGGCCTCGTTGTGCTGACGAGCCCAGACTGCTCGCCTTCCCTCACGGGATCCTTTCAATCTGGTGTCAGACAGCTGTTTCGTACATGTCCGCCATCGCCCCTACACGGCCCAGTGGCAGGGAGGATCTCTTCCCAACCCCACCCCGCCCTTGTCACGGAACAGCGACGCGGCAGCCGCGAGCGAGCCCTCCGCCGCGGCGCAACACAGCAAACGCGTCGGAGCAGGCGCCTTGGGCCTCGCAAACACTATGGGGTGTTATTCAGGTGGCGACTGTCGATGGCATCCGGCTTGGCGGCCTCGCGGCGTGATCGCCGTCGGGTAGGTCCCCGCCAGGGCAGGATCGGCGGGAGGTCGGCCAGCGGCCGGGAGGGGCGTTTGGGCTTGGGTGATTCGCCGTCGTCGCCGTCCCAGCCGCGTCCGTACTGGTCGGGCATGGCTCCCCAGCCCCAGTAGGCCGTGGGCGCGTCGGGCTTGAACCCTGCCGTGTCGAGGGGGTCGATCTTCTGCTCGACGATGGTGCACAGGTGTGCCCCGTCGTCGCCGAAGTCGAAGACGTAGGCGAACAGCTCGCCGGGCGCCAGCCGGCTCAGCTTCGTGGCCTGGCTGTCGATACTGCGGTCGGGGGCGTCGCCGTCCCACTGCCGCAGACTGGTGACGCTGGTGCCGTCGGCCAGGGTGAACATGTGCATGTGGGCCAGGTCCCAGCGCGCGAACGCGGAGTCGATGGCCTGGCCCAGCTGCGCGAACGTGTGCGACGGCGCGGCGGCGAAGACCCGCCCTGACCGCGGCCAGAAGTCGTCGCCGCGCCCTGACACCAGCCCGACCCGTACTGCCAGCCACGTCGGCGCCATCGCCTCACTCCTCATCCGCCGCCCGCGAAGGCCGCGTCGAGCTGTGCTACACCCCGGCCTACGCCTCCTGGCCAACTCGATCGAGGCCCACTTCGGCCCGCTGCGCCAGTTCACTATCGCGAAGTCCCACTACCGCAACCACACCGCCCAGACCCGGGCGCTGCACGCCTACCTGCGCTGGCGCAACGCCAACGCCCGCCACCCCGACGTCCTGGCCGCCCAACGCTGCGAACGAGCCCGCGTCCGCAGCGAGAAGGGCATCCGCTGGGGCGGACGCCCACTCACCGCAGCGACCTGACCAACCCGGCGAACGTGTGCGGCCAGAGCACTAGCCATTGACGCCCAGCTTACGGCCCACATCGCGGATTGTGCGGTCGGAGTCGAGCACCAGCGCCGCAGCCTGACGCCGGGAAGTCATCGGCGCACCTGCTCCGTGGAACCAGCACACTTCGGCTCCTCGCAGAATGCCAAGTGAGGAGGTGCACGGTCTCGACTCAGGGGTCACTTCGGCGCGCCTGCAGGTAGGGCAGGAAACTCCTTAGTCAAACGATTTCGTTGCCTGCAGCGACGCTACAAACGCGAGGCGACACACTTCAGCGGTGTCAACAACTGACCTGCGCGTAGTGTGCCTCCGCACAGTCGTACGACTCAACCCGCTGACCAGCAACAGCTCAATAAAGACGCGGTCCTTAACCCAATGCCGGGAAGATAAGCGTTACCGCTGGTAGGAACGTGTGTGGCCGAGTGGCCTCGGGTTGATGATCAGGACCTCGGCGTGGCGGCATCGATA